>JANLFY010000004.1 GCA_024653485.1 Bacillota bacterium
TCTCAGTCCAGATGAATGTGTTTTGGGGTGACAAAATCACAGTCCGTTGACACGAATGCATAAGAATGTTGCGGTAGGTCGGCTCGTAGTGCGGCGAGATGAGAGGTGTCGCCTGGCGACTGCGACTTGCGTGCCGCGCCCTTCCTCTTGTTGAGGAGGTTTCGACGGGTGCTCCTTGAAATATGGAATCGCCGACAGACGCGAGCATGGCGGCCCCGGGAGCCCGTTCCGCTGGAATGGCAAGGGAAGACGGGCTATCTCTCGAAACTGGGAGGCGCATCCGATGGGCAGGATGGTTCTTGGGTGGCAGGTGCCGTACGCCGACGACAGCATCCGGTCGTACATGGAACATGCGGACGTGATAACCCACGTCAGTCCATGCTGGTATTCCATGGACGCATGCGGAAACATCCAGAGCGAGGAGAGAGATGTGTTCCAGACGATCGATCTCGCGAGAACCAGAGGGATCGCGGTCGTGCCTCTCATTGCAAACGAGAGATTCAGTCCAGAAGTAGCCCACGACGTGCTCGCGAGCGAAGACACGAGACGGCGCGCGGCGGAGAACGTGGCCTCCCTGGTCTTGGAACGCGGTTTCGACGGGATCAACATGGATTTCGAAGGGGCCTTCTTGAAGGGGGATCGGGACAGGTACACCATGCTCGTCGGCGAGATCGCGCGGCGCTTGAGACCTCATGGCAAGCACGTATCCGTGGACGTGGTCGCTCAAACCTCGCCTCCGGGTCCTGATGACACGGGATGGGCTCAGGCATACGACTATCCGGGCCTTGCGCGTGAGGTTGACCATCTGATCATCATGGGGTACGACTACTCCCCATCTGGCGGCCCCCCCGGACCGGTGTCGCCGCTCTGGTGGCTGGAGGATGTGATCGACTACGCGCTCACGTGCGTTCCCAGGGACAAGATCGTGATCGGCCTCCCCTTCTACGGACGGCACTGGACGATTGAGAAAGGAGTGCCGTCACCCGGGAGAGGGTTGGACACTAAGAGGATGGCGGAGTTGCTTTCTAGTCCCGGTCTCGTGCCAGCATGGGATGAGCGCGCAGCGTGTCCCGTGCTCAGGTACTACGAAGGTGAAACGGAACACGTGGTGTACTACGAAGACCTCGAGAGCCTCAGACTCAAGCTCGAGCTCGTCAGGAAACGCGGCATCGACGGGTTGGCTTTCTGGCGGCTCGGGTCGGAGGACCCGCGGATGTGGGACGTCGTGCGCCGAGAGTATCTTCTCTGATCCAGAGAATGGCTTTCCAGGCCCAGGAGGAGATTCGAGGCGGTCGTCGAATGACATGATGAACCCGACTCGGGCAAGGAGGGATATCAATGAAGAGGGCAGTTTGTTTGGCCGTAGCGCTCGCCCTGGTGATGGTCGCGGCGGGGGTCGCATCGGCGGAGAACAAGATCGGAGTGGGGTACTACTTCCACGGAGACGACTCGGACCTTACGTTTGCTGGAGAGCTGAACTTGACTGGCGCGATGTCTGTCGGGCTTGAGTACGTCGGCCACGAGGGTGCGGCGGAGACCGAGATCTACGGCAAGTATGCTTTCCAAGACATCGGTGGGGCTTCCCTGGGGGCGTTCGGAGGAATCAAGCTGATAGAGGGTTTCAACGCGAGCATCTTCAAGGTCGGAGTGTTCGGCGAGCAGACGATCGCTCCGCGGATCGCCGTCTACGGCAGGGGCGGAATGGCGTTCGAGAGCGGCGCCAGCTCATGGTTCGAAGTGCTCGGCGGTCTCAAGGCCGATGTGATGTCGCCGTTCTGGCTTGCGGGTGAGGCCTTGTACAGCAGCCAGGAGGGCGCGGGCGGATCCGGTTACCGCTTGCTGGTCGGGGTGAACTTCTAACCAGACGGTTCTCTGTCGCGGCGATGGTTCTCAGCCACGTGGGATGCTTGAGAGAAAACTTGAAAGAGAACATGTGTTGAGCCGGAGATGATTCCTGGGTGGACTGGGGACGGACAGGCTGCGTCACGCTTGGTGCGGGGCGCAGCCTCTTGACTTTGTTGGGTTGTCGCGCGGTCCGGGTTGGCTCCTGGCTGGAAGGATTGTGGCACTGTGAGTAGAATCATACAACATCAGGGCGGATATTGGGCTTTCGTGACGTCATAATGGAGGTGGTCGAATTGATAGTCGGGGTGCCCAAGGAGATCAAGAACAACGAGAACCGCGTCGCCATCGTGCCCTCGGGCGTGATGGCACTGTGTGACAGGGGTCACACGGTGCTCGTGGAGAAGGGGGCCGGGCAGGGAAGCGGGATATCCGACGAGGATTATGCAAGTGCGGGCGCGCGCGTTGTCGACAACGTGGCGGACTTGTGGTCACAGGCAGACATGATCATGAAGATCAAGGAGCCCCTGCCGCCGGAGTATCCCCTAATGAGGAACGGCCAAGTTATGTTCACGTATTTCCACCTGGCGTCTGACGAGACCCTGACCCGGGCCGTGCTCGATTCCGGCATTGTGGCCATCGCCTACGAGACTGTGCAGCTTCCCGATGGAAGCCTGCCCCTGTTGTCACCGATGAGCGAGGTAGCGGGCGCTATGGCTGCCGTCGTTGGCGCGAACTACCTTGCGGGGCCCAACGGTGGGCGTGGCGTGCTCATGGGCGGCATCCCGGGTGTGGAGCCGGCTCACGTGGTCGTGATCGGCGGTGGCACGGTGGGCACGAACGCCGCCATGATGGCCGCTGGGCTTGGCGCGCAGGTGACGGTGTTCGAGGTCTCCATCACCCGCATGAGATACTTAGCCCACATACTGCCGAAGAACGTGAAGGTTCTGTACTCAAATAGACACTCGATTGAGGCGGCTCTGGCCGATGCCGACCTCGTGATCGGGGCGGTGCTGATACCCGGGGCGAAGGCGCCGAAGCTTGTGACTCGGGACATGCTGAAACTGATGAAGAAGGGCGCAGTCATCGTGGATGTCGCGGTTGACCAGGGAGGGTGCATCGAGACGATTCATCCGACCACTCACGCGAATCCCACCTACTTCGTGGACGGCGTATTGCACTACGCTGTGGCCAACATGCCCGGCGCGTTCCCGAGAACGTCCACCTTCGCCCTGACGAATGTGACGCTCCCGTACGCTGTCAAGATAGCGGACCTCGGTGCCGAGGAAGCCATGAGGCGCGACCCGGCGCTCAGGCTTGGGTTGAACGCGTACAAGGGGAAGCTCACGTGCAAGGGCGTGGCCGACGCGTTTGGTATCGAATATCACAGCCCTGACGAGGTGCTTGGTTGAGACAGCGCATCGCGGGGTCGTAGGCTCACCCGCGCATCGGACCGTAGCCCGGTGATGTAACCGTATAGATGTACTGGAGTTTGTGAATCTCGGCACATTGTGACCCGCGGCCAGTCAGGCGGAAAGGGCCGCGGGTTTTCTTTCGCGTGTGATATTGCATAGATATACAGTAGTGATGTATAATTACCACAATCCTTGCCCAACCTGGTTCGACCGACAAATCATGGGCAGGGGGTCGTGGGGGACAGGATCATGGTGAGAGCAGGGATAGCGGGAGCGTCGGGATACGCTGGCGGGGAACTGGTGCGGCTCCTCCTCGGTCACGCGGAGGTGACCATCGCGGCGCTGGCCTCGCGGGGGAGCGCGGGAAAGGCGGCGTTCGAGGTACTGCCGGCCTTTCGCGGGTATGACCTTCCTCGCGTGTCCGACATCCTTCCGGACGAGCTGGCCCGCAAGTGTGACGTGGTGTTCATGGCGACTCCCGCCGGGGCGTCCGCAGCTCTTGCCAAGGAGATCTTGGCAGCACGCCCGTCCGTGAGGATCATCGACCTCGGCGCGGACTTCAGGCTCAAGAACCCCTCCCTGTACCAGCAATGGTATGGCTCGATCCACGCTGCCCCGGAGCTTGCCGCTGAGGCGGCGTACGGCCTTCCTGAGCTGTATAGGGAGGACATAAGGGCTGCACGTATCGTAGCCAACCCGGGCTGTTATCCTACTGCGGCGCTGCTTGCACTGGCCCCGCTCGCGCGACACGGCCTCATTGACCCGCGAAGCATCATCATAGACGCGAAGTCGGGAGCTTCGGGCGCCGGGAGGACGCCGTCGCAAGGCTACCACTTTCCCGAGAGCGAAGAGAACCTTCGGCCGTACGGGATCCTGTGCCACCGTCACACGCCGGAGATAGAGCAGGAATTGCGGCGCGTGGCTTCGGGGTGTGGCGTGGAAGGCAGCGATGCGCGAAAGTGGGGTTCTGGAGGCGGCGGTTTGGACCTCGCCGTTACCTTCACGCCCCATGTCGTGCCGATGAGCCGCGGAATACTCGTGACGGCGTACTCCTCCTTGAGAGCGAAGGCCGAGTTCGGGGGGAGGCCGCACACATGCGGAGTTGGGGCGGCCCCGGGAGACTCGGTGAGCGCCCAAGATTCTCTCACATCTCTGTATGAGGGGTTCTATTCGGGAGAGAGGTTCGTGAGGGTGCTGCGGGACGACCTGCCTCAGACGAAAGCGGTGCGCGCGTCGAACTTCTGCGACGTCGCCGTGAGGGTTCAAGAAGAGACCGGGAGGGTGATAGCTATCTCCGCCCTGGACAATCTCGTGAAGGGCGCAGCCGGGCAGGCGGTCCAGAACATGAACATACTCTTTGGCCTCAGGGAATCAATGGGGCTTGAGAATCCTCCCGTCTGGCCGTGAATCCGACCGGTGGACTTGTGGAGACTTGTGGAAAGGAGAGTTGGGCATGATCGCTATCGAACCGGCACACGCCGACGAAGCGCTTTGGGAGGAGATTCCCGGCGGCGTCACCGCCCCTCTGGGATTTCGCGCCGCGGGGGTGCACTGCGGGATAAAGCGCGCCCGACCCGATCTCGCTCTCATCGTCTCCGACGGACCGGCGGCGGCAGCGGGCGTGTTCACGACTAACAGGGTGAAGGCCGCGCCGGTTCTCGTCAGCATGGAACACCTCAAGTCGGGCAGGTGCCGGGCTGTGGTCGTGGCGAGCGGCAACGCAAACGCGTGCACCGGCACGAAAGGCCTCGAAGATGCCAAGACTATGGCAAGCGTCACTGGCGAGGTCCTGGGCCTTCCCCCCGAGGAGGTCGTGGTTGCATCCACGGGCGTCATAGGCGTTCCCATGCCCGTAGAGAAGGTTTGCGCCGGAATCCGTGTCGCTGCGTCGGTGCTTGACTCCGCCGGGTCAAGGGCCGCCGCGGAAGCCATCCTCACCACGGATCGGACGCTGAAGGAGATCGCAGTGGAAGGAAAGATAGGAGGGCACAGGGTGCGCATCGGCGGAATCGCCAAGGGGTCGGGCATGATCCACCCCAACATGGCCACTATGCTCGCGTTCGTGACCACCGATGCCGCCATAAGCGCGGGGATGTTGAGACGCGCCTTTCTGCGCTCCGTCGAGAGGACTTTCAACATGATCACGGTAGATGGCGACACTAGCACCAACGACATGGCCGTGGCGCTCGCGAGCGGATTGGCGAGGAATCCCGTCATCGTGTCGGAGGGCGCGGACTTCGATGCCATGGTCGAAGGACTGGAGCACGTCGCCCGTGCGCTAGCTCGCATGATCGTGGGGGACGGCGAAGGGGCTACCAGGGTCGTCAGAGTTGAAGTCCGAGGGGCGAGAACGGAGAGAGAAGCCCAACTGATCGCACGGACGATCGCCTCTTCGAATCTCGTGAAGACGGCCGTGTTCGGGGCCGACCCCAACTGGGGCCGCGTGCTTGCGGCGGCCGGACGAGCGGGAGTCGAGTTCGACCCGAACCTCGTGGACGTCACTATCGGAGACGTGCTCGTGGCCAAGAATGGTGCCGCGTTGGAGTTTGACGAAGCCCGCGCCAGAGAGGCGTTGGCGTCGAAAGAAGTGCTGATCGCCGTCGACTTGCACGCGGGATTCGAAAGCTCGGTCGCGTACACGTGTGATCTGACGTACGAGTACGTGCGCATCAACGCAAGTTACAGAAGCTGAGGAGGTGACATCCATGAATGGCTTTCTTGCTCCCGGAGCGGGCGCGCTCGCGGCGAAGGGTCTGTCCAGTGCGGAAAAGGCGGAGGTGATCGTCGAGGCCCTCCCCTACATAAGGACGTTTTTCGGCAAGACGGTGGTGGTCAAGTATGGCGGGGCAGCAATGACCGACGCAACGCTAAAGGAGACGGTGACCCTCGACATCGTCCTTCTGAGATACATCGGCATGAATCCCGTAATTGTCCACGGCGGCGGCAAGGACATCACCGGCGTCATGAGGCGGTTGGGCAAAGAGCCGGTCTTCGTGAACGGCCTACGCGTCACCGACTGCGAGACCGCCGAAATAGCAGAGATGGTCCTGACTGGCAGGATCAATCAGGATATAGTGGCGCTGATCAACAGAGGTGGTGGCAAGGCTCTCGGACTCTCGGGAAAGGACGCGAACCTCGTGGTGGCAAAGAGAAGAGGCCAGGAAACTCACGGGGACAAGGAGATAGATCTGGGGTACGTGGGAAGCGTGGTCGCGATCAATACGGACATCATCGAAGTCGTGAGCAGAGAGGGGTTCATTCCGGTGATATCCCCGGTGGCCTCGGACGACACCGGTGCCACGCTCAATATAAACGCCGACCATCTAGCAGGGCACCTTGCCGGAGCGCTCGGAGCGTTCAAACTCGTGGTCCTCACGGATGTCGAGGGCATCCTTGCTGACCCCGGCGACCCCGGGTCCCTTCTCCAACAAGTGACGATAGCCGAGGCGAGGGAGATGATCGCCGCGGGTCGCATCGACTCGGGCATGATTCCGAAAGTGGACGCATGCGTCGCGGCTCTCGAGAGGGGCGTGCCGAGAACGCACATCATCGACGGAAGGAGACCCCATTCGCTCCTGCTCGAGATGTTCACGAACGAGGGGATCGGCACGATGATCATCGGCGGACAGGGCTGGGCGCCCGAGACACGGTAGCGGGGAGAGGCGTGCCGAGAGTGTCTAGAGTGTCACCAGGGGAAAGGGGGGACTGTCGCGGGTCCCGTCGTGAGCGGACCGAGGATGGCGGGATCGCGCGGCGCAACGATGATTGCGCTTTCACATAGCGACACGACAGAGAGAATCGCGGAACTCTCTCGCACTTACCTCATGAACACGTACTCGAGAGCTCCGGTGGCTCCGATCCGAGGATCCGGCGTGAGGCTGTGGGACGCATCCGGCAAAGAGTACCTGGATTTTCTCGGTGGCATCGCCGTCAACGGCCTTGGGCATGCACACCCTGCGGTCGTGGCCGCCGTGCAGAAGCAGGCAGCCATGATGATCCACTGCTCCAACCTTTACCTCATCGAAGGGCAGGCGCTTCTGGCCAAGGCCCTCCTGGACGGCACCCCGTTTGGCAAGGCGTTCTTCTGCAACAGCGGCGCCGAGGCGAACGAAGCCGCGATCAAACTCGCCCGGAAGTACGCGAGAGCCGTGAGGGAGGAAGAGGGTCGCTATGAGATTGTCACGGCGCTCAACTCGTTCCACGGGCGCACCCTTGCCACGGTCACCGCGACGGGGCAGGCAAAGTACCAGAAAGGCTTCGAGCCACTGCCTCCCGGCTTCCGGTACGTGCCATTCAACGACGCTTCGTCCCTTGAGGAGGCTGTGGGCGACCAGACCGCCGCCGTCCTCCTGGAAGCGATCCAAGGCGAGGGAGGGGTCAAGGTCGCCGATGAGGCCTATCTCAAGCGGGCAAGGGAGATCTGCGACGAACGTGGGGCCTTGCTCATCCTGGATGAAGTCCAAACGGGGATGGGGCGCACCGGGAAGATGTTCGCTTTCGAACACTCTGGGATCGAGCCCGACGCCGTGACACTGGCGAAGTCCCTGGGAGGGGGTGTCCCCATCGGAGCCCTGCTCGCTAAGGACGAGGTCGCAGCGGCGTTCACCCCAGGTACGCACGCCTCCACCTTTGGCGGGAACCCATTGGCTTGTGCGGCCGCGCTTGCGGTCGTGGAGACCATCAAGTCCGAGGGGCTGGCTGAGCGTGCCGCGGACGTGGGAGCCTACTTCGCGGAGTCCTTGCGGGACCTTGGAATGAGGTTTCCCCAAGTAGCTGAGGTGAGGGGTAAGGGACTCATGATCGCCCTGGAGCTCCGGTCGCTTCACTTGGCCGCTGACCAGGCCGCCGGCGGGACCGGGGGAGCCCTTGGAGCGCCCGCGCGCGCGGTGGCAGCGGCGTGCCTCGACGGGGGCCTCCTCGTGAACGCCGTGAACGACAACACGCTTCGCTTCCTGCCGCCGCTCGTGGTTACCAGGGGAGACATCGACGAAGCCGTCGCCATCCTCGAACGGGCTATGAGAGATGTGCTCGGGTGATGGCGCGCCTCGTGGGTGCAATCCGTGCGGCCTGGGCTGGGGGCATGTGACCGTCTGCAAACATCGTGTCAGGAGGTGACGAGCGAAAGGACGCTGACGCCGTGCTGCCGCGCCGGGGCGTCTGCTCCGGCGGGGAGGAGTTTCGCGGGGAGGAGTTTCGCGGAGGTCCTTGAATATATGTCGGTGCGCCGCGAGATACAAAGGGCGGGCACAGCATTACGCAAGAAGGACGGTGTGCAGCGTGACGCAAAAGAGGGATTATCTTCACGACGAAGTCGCCGTCGGCATGAGGGGGAGGAGCCTCCTGTCCATCCACGACCTCTCCGTGGCGGAGGTCGAGAAGATCTTCGAGGTCTCGGCGAGGCTGAAGGAGGAGACGAGGGCCGGGGTTGAGCACCACCTACTGCGCGGAAAGACGCTCGCAATGATATTCACCAAGCCTTCCACCCGCACGAGGGTGTCGTTCGAGGTAGCCATCTGGCAACTGGGAGGGTATGGGCTCTTCCTGAGCGCGCAGGAGCTGCAACTCCGGAGGGGGGAGACTATCGCCGACACGGCGCGAGTGCTTTCGCGTTACGTGGACGGCATAATGATACGCACGTTCGATCACAGGGATGTCGAGGACCTCGCCAGATACGGCACGGTTCCAGTGATAAACGGGCTGACGGACCTCTTGCATCCCTGTCAGG
Source organism: Bacillota bacterium (assembly GCA_024653485.1). Taxonomy (NCBI): domain Bacteria; kingdom Bacillati; phylum Bacillota; species Bacillota bacterium. The sequence continues at coordinate 8,983 of JANLFY010000004.1, forward strand.
CTCTAGCTGACTACTTCACTGTGTTTGAAAAGAAAGGCAGGACGAAAGGCCTGAAACTGGTGTACGTGGGGGACGGCAACAACGTAGCGCACAGCCTCATGCTCGGCGGGGCGAAGGTAGGCATCGACGTCACTGTGGCGTGCCCGCCCGGGTACGAGCCTCTCCAGGACATCGTGGAGATGGCGGGGGAAGACGCAAAGGCCACGGGCGCCACCATTCGGGTGACGCACGACCCCGTTGAGGCTGTGAAAGGCGCAGACGTCATATACACCGACGTGTGGGCTAGCATGGGTCAGGAAGCTGAACACGAAAAGAAGGCGCGGGCCCTCGCTGCGTTCCAGGTGAACGAGGCGCTCGTCGAAGCCGCGGGAAAGGAGGACGTCATGGTAATGCACTGTCTGCCCGCGCATAGGGGGGAGGAGATCACCGATGGGGTGATGGACGGCCCCCATTCTGTAGTGTTCGACGAGGCCGAGAATCGACTCCACGTCCAGAAGGCCATCCTCGTCCTGCTGATGCAAGGGAGGAAGGCCGGTGAAAGCGGCTTGTAAATCTGCTCGCAAAGTCGTGCTCGCCTATTCGGGGGGCCTCGACACATCCGTTGCAATACAGTGGATCAAGGAGCGCTACCTCGCGGAGGTCATCGCCGTCGCGGTTGATGTTGGTGCGAAGAAGGACTTGGAGTTCATCAGGGAGAAGGCTCTCAGAGTAGGGGCGTGTCGATCGTACGTAGTCGACGCGCGGCGCGAGTTCTTGGAGGATTATGCGTTCAAGAGCCTCAAGGCGAATGGGCTGTACGAGGGGAAGTACCCTTTGAGCGCCGCGCTGTCCAGGCCCCTCATATCGAAGATCTTGGTGGACATAGCCCTCAATGAAGGCGCCGACGCCGTCGCACACGGCTGCACCGGAAAAGGCAATGACCAGGTGCGCTTCGACGTGTCCATCGCTGCGCTGGCGCCTGAGCTTCGAGTCATCGCCCCGGTGCGCGAGTGGCCCATGTCACGCGAGGATGAGATGGAGTACGCAAGGGAACACGACATACCCGTCCCGGTGACCTCAGAGAGCCCCTACAGCATAGATGAAAACCTTTGGGGCAGGAGCATAGAGTGCGGCGTCCTGGAAGATCCGTGGCGTGAGCCTCCAGAGGACGCCTTCATGTGGACTACCGCACCGGAGCATTGCCCGGACAACCCCACGTACGTGGAGGTGGGTTTCGAGGCGGGCGTGCCCGTGAGCCTCGACGGAGTGAGCTTGGACCCGGTGGAGATCGTCACCCGTCTCAACATGCTGTGCGGCGCGTGCGGGGTAGGCAGGATAGACCAGGTAGAGAACAGGCTCGTGGGCATCAAGTCCAGGGAAGTGTACGAGGCTCCGGCGGCGGTGGCGCTCATCGCGGCCCACAAAGACCTGGAGAGCCTGACCCTCCCCCGAGAGACCTACCACATGAAACAAGCCATAGACCAGAAATACGCTGAGCTGGCCTACTTTGGCTTGTGGTTCTCGCCGCTTCGTGAAGCCCTCGACGCGTTCATCGACAAGACACAGGAGACGGTGACGGGCGAGGTGAGACTGCGGCTTTTCAAGGGCTCGGTCTCAGTGGTAGGGCGGCGGTCGCCGCATTCGCTCTACGATCGTTCGCTTGCCACGTATGACAAGCACGACGCCTTCAATCACGCGGCGTCCGAAGGGTTCATTCAGATCTTCGGGCTCCCGACGGTTGTTGCCGCAAGAGCGAGAAGCCGTGCTGCAGGGGTGGGGGAGGACTCCACTTCCGGGACGGAGAGCGGAGGCGAGGTCCTTGAAGCCGTGGGCGGGGAGATTTGAGAAAGACACCGAGGTCAAGGTCGAGGAATTCACCGCGTCGGTGCACTTTGATAGGAGGCTCTACCGCGAGGACATCGCGGGGAGCATCGCCCACGCGCGCGCGCTTTCCGCATGCGGAGCCATTTCCGCTGACGAGGCGGAGGCGCTCGTCGCCGGCTTGGGTGCGGTGCTCGGAGACATTGAATCAGGGGCCGTGGATTTCTCGACGTCCGATGAGGACATCCACACGACGGTGGAGAGAATGCTGGGCGAGAAGGTGGGTGAAGTCGCCAAGAAGCTGCACACGGGGAGGAGCCGCAATGACCAGGTCGCCCTGGATATGCGGCTCTATGTGACAAAGGAGGCCGGGCGCTTGGTGGCGCTCATCGACGATGTTCGCAGCGCGCTCGTGGAGGTGGCGGACGCCAACGCAGAGGTGATAATGCCCGGATACACCCACATGCAGCACGCTCAGCCAGTGCTCTTCGCCCATCACATGCTGGCCTACTTTGAGATGCTCGCGAGAGACAAGGAGAGGCTCGCGGACGCGTCGCGCCGTGCGAACGTCTCCCCCTTGGGTTCGGGGGCAGTGGCGGGCACCGCATACCAAGTGGACCGGGAGGCGATCGCGCGCGATCTTGGGTGTTGCGGGATCACGAGGAACAGCATCGACGCGGTCTCCGATAGGGACTTCGTGATCGAGTTCCTTGCGTCTGCGGCGATCATCATGGTCCACTTGAGCCGACTGGCCGAGGAGCTCGTGCTCTGGTCGTCGCAAGAGTTTGGGTTCATCGAGCTCGACGACGCTTTCACCACGGGCAGCAGCATGATGCCGCAGAAGAAGAACCCCGACGTGGCAGAGCTCGTGAGGGGCAAGACCGGGAGGGTCGTGGGGGATCTCGTGGCGATGCTCACCGTCATGAAGGGGTTGCCACTGGCCTACAACAGGGACATGCAAGAGGACAAGGAGATCCTCTTCGACGCCGTGGACACCGTAGCATCATGCCTGGAGGTCATGGCGCCCATGCTCCGGACCATGAAGGTGAATGCTGCCGCGATGCGAGAGGCTGCGGGGCGAGGCTTCACGACCGCCACGGACCTTGCGGACTACCTGGTAAGGAAGGGCGTGCCGTTTCGGCAGGCCCACGCTGAGGTGGGGCGGCTTGTGCTGCGATGTTTGAGGGAGGGAAAGGGCTTCGAGGATCTCTCCATGGACGATTGGCACAACTTTGCCCCTGAGGCGTCCCGGGATGTGATCGCAAGCACACGGGTGGAGACGTCTCTAGCTGCGCGATCCGTCCCCGGCGGCACGGCGCCCGGGCAGGTCAAGGCGGCCCTCGCCGATGCCAGGGCAGCTCTCGGATTGAGCAGTGCTCCTCGACGCGATCCTGCGGCAGGGAAACCCGAGGAGTAAGGCCGAGAACAGCGGCTTGGGAGCGATTCGCGGCGGTCTGGAGGCTCGCGGCGGTCCAGCGGCACCGTCCCGCCGCGTCTCTCACGCGGGCGCTTCGCAAGCCAGGCCCGGGCCACGGGTGCGGTGTCTCGAGAGGCTGGCAGTTGATTTTTCCCCCGCCCTGCCCACGTGACAGCAGGATAACGTCGCTTTTCGCCGTATCCATATGCGACACCCGTACACATTCGGGAGGGCAGACGACCCGGGCAGCGTTCCGGGGCTCGCGGCCGCGGCCGACTCGAGCGAGCGTCGCGGGCGAGCGGCGCGGAGCCGGTTGTTCCGGCGGGGCGGCACCATCCCACAAACAAGGGTGCAGGAGGTTCACAGCAAACGGTGCGCATAATCGTGCAGAAGTTCGGGGGGACATCCGTCGGAGACGAAGAGGCACGCCTGAAAGCTCGAGACAGGGTGATTTCAGCAAGGCAACAGGGATTCGATCCCGTCGTCGTAGTGTCCGCCATGGGTCGGCGTCCAAGTCCGTACGCCACCGACTCGCTTCTGGACCTCGTGCGGGGCAGGGGCCTGCCTGTTGATGCGAGGGCGCTGGACCTCCTCGCGTCGTGCGGGGAGATCATAAGCTCTGTCGTGATGGCGGGTCACCTCAGGGCGGCGGGGCTCGAAGCAGTCCCACTGACGGGCGCGCAGGCCGGGATACGCACTGACGCGGAGTTCGGAGACGCTAGCATCCAGGGCATAAACACCGCTCGATTGCTCGATGTGCTTGCATCCGGACAGATCCCGGTAGTTGCCGGCTTTCAGGGGGTGACCGACGACGGCGAGACGACCACCCTCGGCCGGGGAGGGAGCGACACCACGGCGACCGCGCTTGGGGTGGCGTTGAGGGCGGAGTGCGTGGAGATATACACGGATGTCGAGGGAGTCATGACCGTCGACCCGAAGATCGTTCCTGATGCCAGACTGATCTCGGCAATCACGTATTTCGAGGTCGAGGAGCTCGCCAACAACGGCGCGAAGGTGGTCCACCCCAGGGCGGTTCACATAGCACAACAAGGCGGCATTCCGGTGAGGGTGCGGAGCACTTTTGCGGAATCCGAGGGCACGTTCATAACGGATGAGGTAGAGCGACGAGTGATAACAGGCATCGCCCACGTGGACGGACTCGCCCGCGTGGAGGCGCTCTATCCGAATCCTGCTGAGCCGTCCAGGGCTAGGGTGGCCATACTCAAGGCGATCAGCACGATTGGGATCAACGTCGACTTCATAAACGTCACCCCTCGAGCCATCCTCTTCACCGTGAAGGACGAATTCGCTAGAGCAGCCGAGGAAGCGCTGAGGTCGGAGGGATACGCATGCCATGTCATGGCGGAGTGCGCTAAGGTGTCGGTGGTGGGCGCAGGCATGCAAGAAGTGCCGGGCGTGATGGCGAGGGTGGTGGAGTCCCTTCACCGGGCGGGCGTTCACATAATGCAGACGGTCGACTCGGAGATCACCATCTCCTGCCTCATCGACCAAGCAAGCGTGGCGCGCGCGGTGCGCGCCCTGTACGACGAGTTCGACCTGGGGTCACCGGGAAGCAGCTAGTGACGCGGGGTGATCGCACAAGTAGATCGTACAAGTAGTCGGGGCGACGGGGCCAGGGCAGGGAATGAGAACCTGTCCTGGCTTTCAGTTTCCTTCGGTGCCATCACTTACATGAGCGCACGCACGAGCTTCATGAAGGAATAGCGAGTAATACGGAGAATTACGGGAAGCACAGGGGCCGTTCAGCTGGCCATGAAGCTATACAACGCAACGATGTTCATTTCGACGCAGTAGACGGAGCATGAATTCCAGACTCGGCAGGCGGCGGAAAGGAGGTGCCTCCCCAGAAAGCGCCGGAGGCCGAGACATGTAATACAGAGCACACATCGCAGCCGGGGGACGCAAGCAAGGAAACAAGGCTACTTGCCGAAGGCCCCCATCGCAGCAAGACCTGAAGCAGTCACGAACCACAAGACACACCAAGGGGGATGAACGATGAGAAGAATAGTCGCTGCACTAGCCGCTATAGTGGCTCTAGCCATGGCGGCGCCGGTGTGGGCGGCCCCCGCAATCGACCTCGGAGGGTCCTTGGAGACCACTTTCCAAGTGACTCCCGCGGGGTCGGACAACAACGGGATCACCGCCACATCTGACCTACGCCTCAACTTCTCCATGGAGATGGCCTCAGGCCAGCAAATACGGGCATTCGTGGGATTCGAGCCCATAGAATACGCTCCTTTCGGCCCGAGCACCGACCCGAATCCGGGGTCCGACGCCCTGGCGGGCGGGAACATGGATGCAAAGGGGCTTACGCCTGTTACGCTCGGCCTCGCGCAGCTCACTATCGAGAAAGCGTATCTCGAGACGACCGGCCCATTCCTTACGGGTGGACAGGACGTCACCACCAGATTGGGAGATCTTGCCGTTGACTACTCGCCCTACATAGCTCACGTCTCCGAGACGGACGGCGTGATCGAGGGCGCGCAAGTGAGCGGCGTGCGCGTCGGCCCGGTGGAGCTCGGCGCGTTCTACGGCTGGGCGACCCGGCAGATCTCCGAAGACCAGCAGGAGCGGTTCGCCAACGCCGGAGTCGCGGCCGCCGCGGACATTCAGGGTATCGGCCTCACCGGCGCGGCCGTGAAGACCGGCGACGACATCGCCCTTGCCGGAACTGTTCGCTTCGCACCGGTTCCGGGTCTCGACCTGACCGGCGCGGCCGCATGGGACGGCTCCAACGAAGCTGCGGTCGTGAAGGCCGAGGCGGGCATCGCGGAGCTTCCCGTGCTCCCAGGGGTAAGCGCGAAACTCGGCGTGAGGGACTTCGACCCGAAGTTCAACCCGATCTACAGAGACGATCGGAAAGACGATGACGGCAACGACATCAACGTCGTGGACCTCAACGCCGGCAAGCGCGGCGTGAACGGCGAAGTGGCTACCACGGTCATGGGTGTGGAGCTTGTCGGGACCGCCGACTGGCACCAGCAGAGGAACGCTGACCGCCAGATCGTGGGCGAGAGGAAGAGCCTCGGCGCGACTGCCGCCACCCGGTACGCGGGTCTCGACATCGAGGCGGGCGTGAAGACCACGTGGTCCACGGTCAACGCGGACTACTCCATCCTCGAACGCCAGGTGAAGGCGGATCCTGAGATGAAAACCCTCGTCACTCTCGGCCTCGGTTACGACGTCCCGGTCGGGCCGATAGTGGTGAACACCGAGTATGACCTCACGATGTCCAACATAGACTCGACAGTCCACGAATTGGCGGCTTCCACCGTCTTCGACGCTCCCATGCTCTCTGGCATAGAGTTGTCGGGCAACGCCAAGTGGGCGAACGGGCAGATGGCGTACATTGGGCAAGCTGAGTACACGGCGCCCAACGGCATCGAATTCATCGGCAGCTACGCCAAGTACGATGAGGGCAACTTCGGCGACTTCACGTCGAGGCCGAATGGGTTCTGCTTGACCGCGGGAATGAAGGTCGAGTTCTAAGAGAAAACCAACCTTCTCACTTGTCACGCCGCCGGTGCGTCAAACCCGGCAAAGCCCCTGGGCCGCCTCGGTCCGGGGGCTTTTCTCGCGTTCCAACCTCCAACGCCCAACCCCAGCACCGGGCGGCGGTGCGCTTTCACGCGACTTCCATGCGAAGTCCTCCTTGACACAGATGGATAGCTGACCCTATAATGGAATCGCGCTACAACGTTGTAGCCCTCAGGAGACGTTGCTATTGACTTGAACTGGACTCCGAGGGTTGCGGGCGGAGGACCCAAGATAGTGGCGACGATCAGGGACATCGCGAGCAAGGCGGGCGTGTCCGTCAGCACCGTGTCCCATGTGCTGAACGGATACGGCGATATAAGCGCGGAGACCGAGAAGCGCGTTCGAGCAGTGATGCGAGAGTTGAACTACCATCCGAGCGCCCTGGCGCGGCGTCTCGTCCGGAAGAGGAGCTACGTCCTGGAATTGATGCTCTTCTCCGTCGAGGGCTTGCGCCACCCGTTTTTTTACGAGGTGATCTGTGGAATCACCGCCGAGATAGAAAAGGCCGGCTACGACCTGGTGCTCAGCGTGAAGAACGCGGGTGACAGGCGCTGGCGTGAGAGCCTCCGGAGGTGCTACGAGTCGAAAGTCGAAGGCCTCTTCCTCATGGGAACTCTGCGCGGCAGGGCGATACTCGACGAGATCGCGAAGAGCGGAATTCCCACGGTCCTCATCGACATCCCCTTCGAAGGCCCGCGGATGACGTACGTCACCTCCGACAACGTAGGTGGGGCCGAGTCGGCCGTGGAGCATCTCATCTCTCTCGGCCACCGGAGGATCGCATACATTGACGGACATACTCCGTCTGCCATTTCAGAAGGCAGATTCCTGGGTTATAGGCAGGCGCTGGCCCGTCATGGTCTGCCGCTGGACGAGAGGATCGTCCTCGCGGGAGACTTTACCGAAGAAGGCGGGCGAGCCGCCATGAAGAGCATACTCCAAAGCTCGCCTGACGTCACTGCGGTTTTCGCTGCGAGCGACCTCATGGCCATAGGCGCCATGAAGGCGTTGCGTGAAGAGGGGCGAAAGATTCCACTAGACGTGGCGGTCGTGGGATTCGACGACATCGAGGCGGCGTCCTACGTGAGGCCGACGCTTTCCACCGTGAAACAGCAAAGCGAGGTAATGGGCAGGAGCGCTGCCAAGGAGGTTCTGAGGTTGATCGCCAACCCTGCCAGGATACCGAAGAAGATAGTCCTCCCCGCCGAACTGGTTGTCAGGGAGTCATGTGGCGCGAGGACGGTGTCGTCTGACGGGGGTGGAACGTCTGAAGGAGGTGATACTCAGGGACAGTCGCGAGCCTAGAGACGAACGACCGTCAAGTCGTGTGCGGTGTCGTGCAGCGCGTGGTACCTGCAATGCGGGAAATGGCTGATCGCACGGGTTCGACGGCAGTCTGCAAATTGTTGACAGACGCCGGTAAGCGGCGGCTGGGGACACGCGAAATCAAAGAGGAGGGGACCCACTGTGAGAAGAACGGTTGTTTCAGTCCTGGTTCTTCTGATGCTGGTTGCCCTGCTTCTGCCTGTCGGCGCAACGGCTCAGAAGAAAGTCGCTCTGACGATCTGGACCAAGGAGGGTGAGGCGGAGGGCGTTCTGCAGGAGATTATAGCGCTCACGCAAGAGTACTCCAAGAGCCATCCGGGCGTGACTTTCGAAGTCGTGAACTACGGCGTGGAGGACCTGCGCCAGAACTTCCAGTCTGCGGCGTTCGCGGGCACGGGCCCGGATCTCCTTTGGACCGTCTCCGACCACGCCGGTCCGTTCACGGCGATGAAACTCATCAAGTCTGTGGACCAGATATTCCCCGCAGGGTACATGGACAAATTCGTCAAGCCGGGCGTGGAAGCGGTTGAGCTTGGCGGGAAGGTTTGGGGAGTCCCTCTCAGCGTAGGCAACCACCTGATGCTCCTCTACAACAAGAAGCTCATCAAGGCGCCGCCCCAGGATACCGATGAGCTCATCAAGGTAGGCAAGGAGCTCACCAAGGACCTCAACAACGATGGCAAGCCTGATCAGTACGGACTCGTGTACAACCTCAACGAGCCCTTCTGGCTGGCTCCGTGGCTCGGAGGGTTTGGTGGCTGGCCTTTGGACGGGACCAAACCCACCCTCAACAGCCAGGCCATGGTCGACGCTCTGCAGTTCCTCCATGATCTGAAGTTTGTGCACAAGATAGTGCCAATGGAAGCCGACTACAACGCTGCCGACTCCCTGTTCAAGGAGGGGAAGGCGGCCATGATAATCAACGGCGACTGGTCTCTCGGTGCATATGTGACCGATGATGTCAAGAAGAACGTGGATCTGGGGGTCGCGCGGATTCCCAAGGTCGTCAAGACCGGCAAATGGCCTTCGCCCATGACCAGCGGCATCTATCTGATGTTCCCCGAGTACCTCGAGGGCGACAAGCTGAACGCCGTGAAGGGGTTCGTGGACTTCCTGGTCTCGGACGAGGTCCAGCTCAGGTTCCTCCAGAAGTTCAAGAGACTGCCCGCTACGGCGAGCGCACTCAAGAGCCCACTGGTGACCCAGGACGCGATCCTGAAAGGCTCGTCTGACCAGATGGTTGTCGGAAAGCCGATGCCGACGGTGCCTGAGATGCGGGCTTGCTGGGACGCCATCAGACCCAATCAGGAGGCCGTCATGGCTGGCAAGATGACCCCGAAGGACGCTGCGAAGGCGATGCAGGAAGCCGCCGAGAAGGCGATTCGCGAGATGACCAAGTAGGTCTCACGAAAAGCCAGGCGCAAGGCAGGCCCGGGCGGGAGCGCGGGTTGCGTCCGGGCCTGCCTTCTTCCAAGGTGGTGAAGGCATAGATGGCTTTGACGTGGGATGTTGTGACCAGGGGGCTCGGCGAAATCGGCAGGCTGATAGGGATAGTCGCCGCGGTCGTCATCGCCCTAGAAACCATGGCGTACCTGGTTCTTCACAAGCTTCTGAAGTGCAAGTACTCGCTTCCGCTCATGCTGCTCCTTCCTGCCCTTGTCGGGGTGCTGGCGCTCATCGTATACCCGTTCGGCTTCAACGTCTACCTTGCTTTCAGCAACATGAACATGTTCCGGTTCAAAGACTTCTCTGTCGGCATTTCTTACGGCATCACCAACCTCCTCGACGTCTTCAGACTGCCTGTGCTGCAGAAAGTCACCTTCCTTCAACTGCTCGGGCGAACGGTCCTTTGGACGGTTGTGAACGTCGTGTTCCACGTGCTGGGCGGCCTCGCCCTCGCTATCCTGCTCCACAGGCCGATGAAAGGCAAGGGGATCTACAGAACCCTTCTCGTGGTGCCGTGGGCGCTCCCGCAAGTCATCTCGGCGCTCGCATGGCGCGGCGAATTCCACTTTCAGTACGGCTTCGTCAACCTGATGCTCGAGAGACTTGGTCTGCGACCGGTGCCTTGGCTATCCGACCCAAGGTGGGCGTTTGTCGCGGTCGTGCTGGTCAACATCTGGCTCGGGATCCCGTTCATGATGGTAGTGCTCCTCGGCGGTCTTCAGAGCATCTCCCAGGAGTACTACGACGCGGCTCAAATAGATGGAGCATCCGGATGGCAGCAATTCCGATCCATCACGATGCCCCTGCTGAAGCCGGTTCTCACACCTGCCGTGATCCTCGGGGTAGTGTGGACGTTCAACAACTTCAACGTGATCTATCTTGTGACGAAGGGCGGTCCGATGGAAGGCACCGACCTCCTGGTCACGTCCATGTTCAAGGCGGTATTCGAGTTCTATAGGTACGGATTCGGGGCGGCATATGCCATGGTCATATTCGTGTTCCTGTTCATCTTCTCCGCAGTGTATCTGCGGCTGAGCGGCGGGTTCAAGGGGGCCTGGGAGTCATGAGAATCCGAGCGGGGCGCAGCGTCTTCCGAAGGGCCAGGGGGGACAGCCCTGTCAAGAGAGCGGCCATACACCTCGTGTTGATCCTTTCTTGTGTCGTATCAGTTTACCCGTTCCTCCGGGTCGTGAGCGTGTCGCTTAGGCCTAGCAACCAGCTGCTCTCTACCAGCCTGGCGTTCGTGCCGCCGGGCGCGAGCCTCGAGAACTACCGCGCTCTCATCTTCGAGAGAGACTTCACCATATGGCTGTGGAACAGCCTCATCGTCAGCGCGGCGTCGGTGCTCGTGGGCCTCATGCTGGCGGCCACTGCGGCTTACGCGTTTTCTCGGTGGAAGTTCCCGGGCCGTCGCCAAGGCCTGCTATTCCTCTTGACGACGCAGATGATTCCTGCGGGAATGCTCCTTCTCCCCATATACGTCATGGTCGTGAGGCTCAGGCTGTTCAACACATACACGGGCATGACCATTGCCTACTCAGTCGGGTCGGTGCCGTTCTCCATTTGGATCCTCAAAGGATACTATGATACAATACCTCGAGAACTCGAAGAGGCTGCGCTAGTCGACGGGGCGAGTCCGCTTGCGGCGTTCTGGCGTGTCGTCATTCCGCTGTCCACGCCGGCTCTCGCCATCGCCGGGCTGTTCAGCTTCATGACGGCTTGGAACGACTACATGATGGCCAGGGTGATGCTCCAGAAGGCAGACATGTTCACGTGGCCAGTGGGCTTTCAGAAGCTGATGGACCAATTCCAGACCGCATGGGGCCAGTTCGCCGCAGCTTCGGTGCTCGTTGCCATTCCCGCGCTCGCGCTGTTCCTTTACTCGTCGAAGTGGCTGGTGTCTGGCATGACCCTAGGTGGGGTGAAGGAATAGGTTCAAAGAAGGATCGCGGTCGCGCGTGTTGAATACTTTCCGGGAACTTCCCGTGAAGGCTTTCCGGTGTTGAGACGATGGAGGTGATCGCCGGGGTTTGGCGACGTGAGTTGAGGCGCTCCGTGGTATTCTGGTGGCTTTGCGGATCGTGTGAGTCATTCTCTAATTACGCTGCCTCGGGAGTGCGTTTCGAGCGGCTCCGCAAGACGGCACAGGGGGTATTCGAGAGATGGCAAGGGTCTACCTGGAGCATGTGACCAAGAAGTTCGGTAATGTCGTTGCGGTGAACGATGCCACGCTCGAGATCAAGGACAAGGAGTTTCTCATCCTCGTCGGACCGTCGGGGTGCGGCAAGTCTACGACGCTGCGGATGGTGGCAGGTCTGGAGGAGATCACCGAGGGGAACATCTACATCGGCGACACCATAGTGAACGACATCCCGCCGAAGGACCGCGACATCGCGATGGTCTTCCAGAACTATGCTCTGTATCCCCACATGGACGTGTACAACAACATGGCTTTTGGCCTGAAGCTTCGCAAGTTCCCGCGCGCCGAGATCGACAAGCGCGTCAAGGAGGCCGCGGCGATTCTCGGCATTGAGAACCTGCTGAAGAGGAAACCCAAGGAGCTTTCAGGGGGCCAGAGGCAGAGGGTTGCGCTGGGGAGGGCCATCGTGCGCGAGCCGAAGGTGTTCCTCATGGATGAACCCCTATCGAACCTTGACGCGAAACTCCGTGTCCAGATGAGGGCGGAGCTGGCCAAGCTGCACAACAGGCTCCAGACGACGATTATCTACGTTACCCACGACCAGACTGAAGCCATGACCATGGGCGATCGCATAGTCGTCATGAAAGACGGCTTCATCCAGCAGGTGGGCGCGCCGATGGAGATCTACGATCACCCCGACAACGTCTTCGTCGCCGGGTTCATCGGAAGCCCGGCCATGAACTTCCTCGACGCGACGGTCGTGAGCAAGGATGACGAGCTCTGGATCGACGCCAAGAGCTTCAAGGTGAAGCTGCCCTCGACGAGGTTCGAGACGGTGGGCGAGTACATCGGCAAGGAAGTCATCTTCGGCATCAGACCCGAGGATATCGACGACAGGGAGTTCGTCCCTGATGCCCCTGCTGATAGGATAATCACGGCGGACATAGACGTGACGGAGCCGATGGGTTCCGAGGTCTATCTCTACGCCACGGTGGGGCCGCACTCCTTCATAGCGAGAGTGGACGCGCGCACCACCGCGAGAGACGGGTCGTCTCACCAACTCGTGTTCAACACGGACAAGGCTCACTTGTTCGACAAGACGACTCAGAAAGCCATTAGGTGACCTGGCGCTGCCGTGCGCCCAGAGTTCCCGTGGCGAGAGCGATTGCGCCTGGGGATAGATGGGGAGAATATCTCCAGCTATCCCCTTTTTCATGATAGATGGGGTTTGGGTGAGGGGGTCAAGGAGTTGACGAGTGCAACCGGCAAAGTGGAACGCGACAACATCGACAACATCGACCGCGGCATCATCCTGGACGACACAGATGAGATCGCCAGGCTGGACCCAGGCGGGATGCTGAAGATTGTAGGCGAACTCCCCCAGCAGATACGGGACGCTCTGGGCATCGCGGAGCAGGCAGACCTGCCATCTAGCCTCGCCGGAGCAAGATGCATCGTCGCGGCTGGACTTGGAGGCTCGGCCATAGGAGGTGACGTGGTTCGCGAGATTGTCGCGGGAGAGCTGAGAGTGCCCATGGTAGTCGTGAGGGATTACGGCCTTCCCGCGTTTGTGGACCGGGACACTCTCGTTTTCGCGTCGAGCTACTCGGGGAATACTGAGGAGACGCTGAGCGCGTACGGCATCGCGCGCGATCGCGGGGCTCGGGTGGTGTGCATCACGAGTGGGGGGCGCCTTGCCGAGCTCGCTTCGCGTGACGGGATGCCTTTGGTCCTCATTCCGAAGGGATTCCCGCCGCGCACGGCGCTGGCGTACCTGTTCGTGCCCATGCTTGCGGCGCTGGCGCGGCTGGGATACGTGAAGGACGCAGCTGAGGGGCTTGACGAAGCCGAGCTCATCCTCGGCGACCTCTCCTTGGTGTTGGGACCCCAGTCGCCTGTGTCTGTCAATCAGGCGAAACGACTGGCGATCGGGATGTACGGCAAGATCCCGCTCATCTACGGCTCGTCCGGCATCGCGGCCGCGGCGGCCCTGAGATGGAAGACGCAGATCAACGAGAACAGCAAGACTCACGCGTTCTGGAACGCCTTCCCAGAGCTAAACCACAATGAGACCGTGGGATGGGGTGCGAGGGAGGACATCTCGAGGGGGCTGCGCGTGGTGCTCCTGAAAGACAAAGGGGATCACCCCAGGGTGCAACGGAGGGAGGAAATCACTGCGACTCTGATGGCCGCGGCGGCCGGAATAGACGAGGTTCACAGTCTCGGGAGGTCGAAGGTGGCGCGGCTACTGTCCCTCGTATATGTCGGAGATTTCGCAAGCCTGTACCTCGCTTTCCTGAATGGGGTGGATCCCAAGCCGGTAGAGGTGATAGACTACCTGAAAGGGGAGCTCGCCAGGGCTTAGATACTCCTCATCCCGCTTCCGTAGTGGGCGTGCGTGCGGTAAGGAGGATCTCATCACTGGTGGAGAGGAGACGTGGGACACAGACATGGCGAGACCGCTTGTGGTTGGAGTGGATCTCGGGGGCACCAAGGTCGCGACTGCCTCAGCCGGTGCTGATGCAGCGATAGTCTCGCGGGTGACGAGGCAGACAGAGCCCGATCGTGGCGTGGACGCTGTTGTGGCCACCATCATCGATTCGGTGAAGGAAGCCGTGACAGAGGCCGGCGCAAGCCTGGAAGACGTGGCGGGGGTGGGAGTGGGAAGCCCAGGCCCTCTCAACCCGGAGACCGGGATGGTGATATTCGCGCCGAACCTTCGGTGGCACGACGTGCCGCTCGTGGCCATGATGGAACAGGCCTTGAACGTGCCGGTGTACATCGAAAACGATGCGAATCTCGCCGCTCTTGGAGAAGCCAGGTACGGTGCCGGCCGTGGTTCGAAGAACATGGTCTATATCACGGTGAGCACAGGCATCGGCGGGGGTCTCATCCTGGGTGGAGAGATCTACAGCGGCTCTTCGTTCATCGCGGGAGAGATCGGACACATGACCATCACAGATGAGGACGGGAGCCCGAGATGCGGCTGCGGCAACTATGGGTGTCTGGAGGCCCTCGCGTCCGGCCCGGCCATCGCGCGCATGGCCAGGGAACTCATCCGCCACGGTGAGGAGACCATGATACTGGAACTCGTCCACGGAAACGTCGAACTCGTGACGTCGGAGGTGGTCGGTAAAGCGGCGATGGCTGGGGATGCGGCAGCAATAGCCATTCTTGGAAAAGCCGCGGACTATCTCGGCATCGGAATCGCCAATCTCGTGAACATCCTGAATCCGGATACCGTGGTTATAGGAGGGGGAGTCTCTAGAGTTGGGGGGATACTCCTAAAGCCGGTGCGGGAAGTCGTAGCTGAGCGAGCACTCAAGCCGGCCTTCGAGGCCGTGAGAATAGTGGGCGCGGAGCTCGGGGCAGATGCAGGCGTGGTAGGCGCCGTGTGTCTCGCGCTGTCAAGGCTGCGGGCGACTGAGGCGGCGGCTAAGCGCGGAACAGGGACAGGCCGATGACGGCCGCCGGGGGCTAGAGGGATTGGCATGCGTTGGCCGGATGCGAGTCTGCCGCACCTCGGCGCGCTTGGGAAACCCGCATTACACGTTGCATGCCTGAATATGTACATTTAGGCAGGAGCGCCTCGGTGGATCCGCCTGCGCTTTGATGCATGTGACGCAGGAGGAGCGAGACTCTCCGCTAGCATGAGAGATGGGGGGCATGTGTGCAATGCGGCGGACCTCATTGGCTCTAATGGCCATTTTCGTGGGATCGCTCGTCGTCGCGGGGGTCGGCGTTGTGTTCCACACGGCACCCGCCGAAGCCGAAGCTGTTGTGGTTCTCGACATGGACGATCCCGTGGGCGACGATTACGGGCCGGGCACGTATGGGTATCCGACGCACAAAGCTTTCGTTCCGGGTCTTTTCGATCTCACTCATGTGAGGGTGAGCCATGACCCCGAGTACGTATACTTTGACGCGACATTTCGAGAGATCACGAACCCTTGGAACGCGCCGGAAGGGTTCAGCCACCAGCTCATCAACATATACATCGACACGACACCCGGAGCCGGCAGGACGGATACTCTCCGGAAGGGAGCTCTCGTTGCGTTCGACAGGAGGTATGGATGGGACCTTCTCATAAAAGCCCTCGGCTGGGGCGGGTGCAGGGTGTTTTCTGCCCAGGATGAGCCGGAGGCCAGGGGCATAGCGGATGGCCTCTCAGCTGGAGTGCTCACGGACGGCAAGACGGTCAGGGTCTCTGTGCCGAAGGCCGTGATAGGCGAGCCATCAAGGAAATGGGGCTACTACGTGCTCGTTGGCTCGCAGGACGCGTTTGGCGAGGACGACTTCCGCCCAGTGATGGAAAAGGCGGGGCCGTGGGTATTCGGAGGAGGCAGCGACCTCGAGGTGGACCCGAACGTCATAGACGTGCTCGCCCCGGAGCGCGGTCGCGGTTCGCAGGAAAGAATGCTGGGGTCGTACGATGTAGACAGGGGGTCGCTTGCTGTCCTCGTACCGGTGTTCGCGCCGAGCGGGGGAGACGGCGAAGTGTCTCGCGGTGCCGTCGTGGCGGTGGTTGCCGTGCTTGCGGCGGTTGGAGCGGTGGCATGGTGGGTGAGGCGCCGTCGGCCGAACGCGCCGCCGAGGAAATAACGCTCACTCTTCACAGGGGGTGCACACATGGGAGCAAAGCAAGTTGTCTTTGGGGCTCTACTCACAGCACTGGCTCTCGTCATTCCGCTGGCCTTCGGGGGATTCCTCGGAGTCGTGATCCCTCCCTTTTCAGCGACGCTCGCATCGCACGTGCCCGTCATGATCTCCATGCTCCTCGGTCCGTGGGTGGCTTTCTTGGTAGGTGCCGGGTCAGCCGTGGGCTTCCTAGTGAAGCTGGGTCCTGTCATTGCAGCCAGAGCCGCGATGCACGCGGTGTTTGCCGTTGTCGGGGCCGTTCTCGTGAGGAGAGGAATGCCTTTCTGGAGAGCGCTGTTATGGACGATGCCCATCCATGCTCTCTCAGAAGCGTTGATAGTACTGCCTTTCGGCTTCACGCTTCAGAGGGCGGGCGTGGTGGTGGGCCTCGGCACAGCCATGCATCACCTGGTTGATTCGGGGATATCCCTTGCGGTGGTGAAAGCCATCGGCCTCGCACAGCGACCTTCCACCAAGATGGGCTGACAGAGACGGTCTCACGCCGGCCCGAAGGCCGAGTTGGAGCTCGGAGCCCGCCAGGACCGGCTCGCCACCAGAAATGCTTTCCGCGCTCGGTCGAACCCGACCGGGCGTTTTTGCTTCCGATAGGGAGGAATTCCGAAAGCCGCGTTGTATAACACATACTAACAACATATACATACATGATATATCAACTATAAGCCCTGGCTGGAACGGTTGTGTGATGTCTCCTGAACGCGGGGAAGGAGGTCCGCAGGGTGATTCCCAATAGAAACGTCTCGACACCGCTGTATCATCAGATCCGCGATTTCCTGCGGGACGAGCTGCAGAACGGCGAATTCAAGCCGGGTGAGAGGATACCCTCTGAGGCAGAGCTTAGTGCGAGATATCGGGTGAGCCGCATAACCGTCAAACAGGCCATCCAGAGCTTGGTCCAGGAAGGCCTGCTGTACAGGATGCAAGGTAAGGGGACGTTCGTGGCGCGTCCCAAAGTGGCCCACTCCCTCAACCGCATTACCAGTTTCAGCCAGCAGATGCGCGACAGGGGTATGGCGCCTTCCACGAAGATCCTAGAGGTTGAGATCGTCGCGGCGAGGGGGCGAGTACGCGAGGCCCTAGCTGTGGCGGAGGGGACCCTCGTCACGAAGGTGCGCCGGCTGCGCCTGGCAGACGCGGAGATCATGGGAGTTCAGACGGCTTACGTGCCCATAGACATGTGTCCGGATCTGGCGGACCACCTGAAGGAGAACGTCTCCCTGTACGAGCTTCTGAGAACCAGGTACGGCCTTGCTCCTGCCAGAGCCCTTGAGAATTATACGGCTATCGTCCTCGATTCGTATGACGCGAGACTCCTCGAGGTGCCTGAAGGCTCCCCGGCGCTCTTTGCCGAGCGAATGGCCTATCTTGCCGACAACAGAGCCTTGGAATACGTCGTCTCCATTCTCCGAGCCGACAGGTACACGCTCAGCGTGGACCTCCAGGGGGAATCCACGGCGGCGCAGGGCAGGGCGGCGAGCTATGAGGCGTCCACGCGGACTGGGGCGGAGCGGGGAGCGATCGGGGGCGCCGACTGACGGCTGCCCGGGAGGGGGAGTCGAGTTCAGTCCCTGCGAAGCTGGGCACTCGAGGATCCTGCTCCACGAACGGCCGGAGAACGTCGGGATCAGGTTCGAGCGCTCGCGGTGGGCCAAGCGAGGTACTGGATGAGTCGCGGAGGGGGTGAAGAGCGGGACTAGTGAGCTGGCGCGCCAGGGGGACGCTCGTGGTGGTTTATGGAGTCACGACCTGTCGGCGATTTCGAGTCTCACGTGAACGAGATGCACCCAAAGTAAAGGAGGCTGCAGTTGACAATGAGAAGGCTTATCGTTCTCGTCGTCTGCCTTGCCATGTTGCTCGGGCTGGCGGCAACCACGGGAAGCGCCGCTGCCGCCAAGACCAAACTCGTTTGGCAGGTGCACTGGAGCGACTTTCAGGTGGAGGGCGTGTACTCGGGCGAAGGGGCAAACAGGAAGCTGGTGAGCAAAGGGCTGCGCCAGTATGTCGAGGAATACATGAAACTACACCCCGACGTGGAGATCGAGATCCAGTCCGTTCCCATGGAGGAGTACCTCCAGAAAGTGCTCGTGGCCCGGTCGTCCGGCGTCGCGCCTGACCTGTACGGGGTCTACTCGCTCTGGGGCGTGCAACTCACTCAGAACGGCATTCTCGATACCCCGCCGGACGCGGTGGTGAAGGATGTCCGAGGGAACTACACTCCGGTGTCCGTGGCCGGTACGACGATAGGCGGCAAGATCTGGGGCATCCCGATGGAAGTCGGCAACTACTGCCTGGTCTACAACAAGGAGCTCCTTAAAGCGAAGGGTTTCAATGCCCCCCCGAAGACATGGAGCGAGCTTGTGGACATGGCTTCGAAGCTTACGGTGCGAGACAAGTCCGGCGTCATCACCCAGTACGGTTTCGCTTTCCTGGCAGGCTGGGAGTCTGCCGTCGTTCACCCGTATCTGGGCCTCCTCTGGGATCTCGGGGGTGACTTCTTGTCGCCAGACTTCAGGAAGTGCGTCGTCAACTCCCCCGAAGGCGTGCAGGCACTCGAGGCCGAACTGCAGCTCTTCAAGACGGGCGGCACCGACCCCGCCGGGAGCGTGTGGAGCTTCCCGCAAGGCAAGGTGGCCATGATGATCATGGCTTCGTGGTACGAACAGAGCTTGAAGCAAGGTCTTGGCGACAAATACGACAAGGTGGTAGGCGTGGCTCCGGTTCCTTACATAAAGAAGCCGGTGAACGCCGGGTACACATGGTTCCTGGCGGTGGACAGCGCTTCGAAGAACAAGAAAGCCGCGTGGGACTTCCTGATGTGGTTCTCCGCGGATGTTCAGAAGCCCAAGAGCACCACGCGCCTCGGAGACCTGATGGTTGAAACCATTGGCGGCCTGCCATGCAGGGAGATAGACCTTGCCAACCACCCTGACACTCTCAACGACCTGTATACGAGGACCTTCGTTGAACAGCTTAAGAACTCGAGGCCCGAGCCCAACGTGGCGCAAGGCGCAGAGGTAAAGACGATCCTCGCCAACGAGATCGTCGAGGCCTGGCATGGACGGAAGTCCGCGAAGCAGGCGCTCGATGACGCCGCGATCAAGATCAACGAGATCCTCTCGGAGTTCTATTGATGGTTCGGCTGGTCTCCGGGCGCTGAAGCCCGGAGGCGCTGAGCCTCTTGCCGTGGCACCGCGCGGGAGGCTGCGGAGGCTTGCCTCCCGCGCGCGACGGTCGCGCCCAGCCGGGCACGACTGGAAGGGGCTTGACCGCGGGTCACAGGCCGTCGGGAGGTGAGGGAGTTGAGCCCTGGTGCGATTTCCGCCAGGAGGAGTCTCCTCAAACGGACGCTCACGGGTTACCTGTTTCTATCGCCGGCACTCGTCTTTTACCTGGTCTTCCTCGTGATACCCATCGGGATGTCCTTGTACATCTCGTTTCGGGATTGGAACATGCTCGTACCGCTCGCGAATTCGAGGTTCGTGGGGCTGCGAAACTACATTTACCTTCTTACTAGGGACGAGCTCTTCCTCATTGCAGTCAAGAACACGATCATCTACGCGACGGGGACCGTGTTCGCGGGCATGGCGCTTGCGCTCGGTGTCGCGATGCTGCTCCTGAAGGTGCGCGGCGCGACCTTCTGGAGATTTGTTAT
The DNA here is from genome assembly GCA_024653485.1 of Bacillota bacterium. Classification (NCBI taxonomy): domain Bacteria; kingdom Bacillati; phylum Bacillota; species Bacillota bacterium. Next base: position 28,978 of record JANLFY010000004.1, read on the forward strand.
GTTCGCGCCGGTCGTGACGCCGTCTGTGGCCGTGGCGCGCATCTGGGGAGGCCTCTACAGGCCGGCAGAAGGCCTCGCCAACGCCATGCTCAAGATGGTTCACCTTCCGCCTCAACAGTGGCTGGCAGACCCAGACATCTGCCTTTACTCCATCATGCTGATAGCCGTATGGAGTGGGATCGGCGCGACGGTGATAGTGTTCACCGCGGGCCTAAAAGGGATCCCCGACGTGTACTACGACGCCGCGAAACTGGACGGTGCGGGACCATGGGCGGAGTTTGCGCACATCACCGTGCCCATGCTCAAGCCGACTATCCTCTTCTTGTCCGTGACCGGTCTCATAGGCGCTTGGCAGGCTTTCGACCTGATCTTCATGCTTGCGGTGGGCGGCACGGAGTCCGGAACGAGCCCCGTGAGGAGCGTGATAGTGCTCGCGCTATACCTGTATCAGATGGCATTCAAGAACCTGCGTATGGGGAGGGCGTGCGCGGGTGCGTTTCTCCTCTTCCTGATCGTGTTGGCGTTCTCCTTCATTGTGCTGAGAGTCCTCAGGAAGGGAGGGGTCGAGTCCTATGAGTAAGCGACCGCTTCCACTAGTATCGTCCAAGATGCCCGCCGGGGATGCAGGGGCAGGCGGCGAGAGGCTGTTTGCCCACGGCGATGCCGCGACGACGGGACGCCGAGTCACGCAGGCGGACAAACGAGGCGCGCAAGGCGGACCCGGCGGCCGGCTCAATGTCAGTCCGAGCACCAGGCGGGGTAGCCGTCGGATGCGCCTTGTTCGCAAGGCCATCACCCATTTGCTGGTGGTCATCGTAGGCCTCGCCATGTTTCTGCCATTCTACTGGATTCTGTCCGCGTCGGTGATGACGTACGAGGAGGTCACGGCCATACCTCCAAAGTGGATGCCGTCGACGCCTCAGTGGGGCAATTACGGCGCCGTCCTTCGGGACCCCAACGTGCCGCTGTTCAAGTACTTCAAGAACAGCTTCATCGTGTCTACGGCGGTCACCGCGGCGGTTCTCTTGACGAGCTCTCTGGCGGGGTATGCTCTCGCTAAGCTCAAGTTCCCAGGACGCGACGCCGTGTTCACTTTCACCCTCTCTACCATGATGTTCCCGGTGTTCCTGTTCCTGATACCCGTATACTACATCCTGAAACGCTTCCCGCTCCTCGGCGGGAATAACCTCTTCGGCATGGGAGGAACAGGGGCTCTTCAATCGTACGTGTCGCTCATCCTGCCGTTCGTTGTGAGCGCTTGGGGTATATTCCTGATGCGGCAGTTCATGATGACCATCCCTGACGAACTCATCGATGCTGCGAGGATAGATGGCGCCTCGGACCTCGGCATTTTCGGCAGGGTCATGATGCCGCTCGTCAAGCCCGCCCTGGCGACGCTGGCCATATTCACGTTCATCGGGCAATGGAACTACTTCCTGTGGCCCATGATCGTTACCACGTCGGCCCCGCATCTCATGACTGTGCCAGTTGGCCTGAGGCTCATGGGCACGGCGTACAGCACGGCTGTCAACATGAACAAGCTCCTCGCGGCGACCGTATTGGCTATTGCCCCCTCGGTGTGCGTTTTCCTGGCGCTCCAACGCTACTACATCAAGGGATTCGTCTTGAGCGGGTTCAAGTGAACCCACCGTGCGAACGAACTGGAGACCGTGTGACGAGGACGGGAGGAGGCACAGGGGTGAAGAGATGTTTTCCGATGGCTGTGTGGTACGGGGGCGGCCGCACGCGGGCGACCATGGTCAAGCATCCCGGACCACGTTCGGCCGAAGACTGGCGCCGTGACATCGCGAACATCAAGGAATGCGGCTTCAACACGGTTAGGTGCTGGGTGGATTGGGCCGCGAGCGAACCGAGGCCGGGCGCGTACCGGTTTGACGCCCAGGAGCTCGTCATGGACCTCGCGCGCGAGGCGGGGCTTCAGGTCATCATCCAGCTCTACCTCGACTCCGCGCCCGATTGGCTTCTCGACGAGTTTCCAGACTCAGCATACGTGTCGCAGGGCGGGGATCGGATCATATCGCAAGGGTCACCGGGTTACTGCTACGATCACCCGGGCGTGCGAAGAAAGGCCGAGGAATTCATGACGGCTGTCGCTGCGCGTGTGAAGGACCGCGAGGAGTTCTTCGGATGGGATCTTTGGAGCGAGCCACACGTGGTGCAGTGGGCGTACTTCGATTACCTTCCACAGCCCGCCGTGTTCTGCTACTGCCATTACACGGTCAGGCGTTTCCGCGAGTGGCTGAAGGCCAAGTACGGCACGATAGAAGCCCTCAACGAAGCGTGGTACCGCACGTTCTCCAGCTGGGACGTGGTCGACGCCCCGCGCTTCATTTCACTCATGACGTACACTGACTTCATTGACTGGCAGGAGTTCATCCTCGACAAGATCGCTCAGGACCTGGCATGGCGGGCGAGGACGGTCAAGGCCGTCGACCCGGACCACATTGTCACGAGCCACTCCGACATTCCGTGCATCATGACCCTTCCTATGTTGGGCCAAGGGGCGCCAGACGATTGGCGGATGGCGAAGGTCGTGGACGTGTGGGGGACTTCCTTCTACCCAAAGCACGTGGGTGCGAAGGAAACCAACGATCCCTCGCTTCGGTCCGCGATGCTCTGCTCGACGCGCTCGGCGTGCTCCTCGGTTGGCAGCCCCTTCTGGCTGGGCGAGCTGCAGGGCGGCCACGGGTACGTGGGGTCGTTCGCTGTGAGCGCCACGGCGGAGGATGAGGCACAGTGGACGTGGCAGCCCATCAGCCATGGGGCGAAAGGATTGTGCTTCTATGCGTGGTACCCCATGACACGAGGATACGAATCGGCCGGCTTCGGCCTCGCGGAGCTCGACGGCACTCCGAGCGAGCGGGCTCGAGTTGCGGGGGCGGCGGGAAAGGTCGTAAGCGCGAACATGGAGCTCTTCCTCGACGCCATGCCTCCGAAAGCGGATGTAGCGATACTGTATAACGTCCTCGCCAACATCATGTGGACAGCCATGCGGGAGAAATCCACGTACATCCCGTCGAGATCCTTGGCAGGCGCTTACCGGCCTCTCTTCGAGGAGAACATCCCCGCCGACTACGTCCACCTAGACGAGATCTCGCTAGGTGCCCTCGCGAGATACAAGGTGCTCTACATGCCGTTCTCCATCATGATCACCCGCGAGGCCGCTCAGAGGATCGCCGAGTTCGTATGGAACGGCGGAACGGTCGTGGCAGAAGCCCGCACGGGCTGGAACGACGAGGTGGGCGCGTGCGGAGAAGCCGTGCCTGGGTTCGGTCTCTCCGCGGTGTTCGGGTGCAAGGAGATCGGCGCCCTAAAGGTGGATGACACGGTGAACCTCGTCGTGGCGGAGGGGGCAGCCGAGCGCGTTCCACACTTTCGATGCGGAGAGCGGATCATGGGATACGGCATCAGGCAGGCGCTGGAGGTTACGGCACCTTCGGCGCGTGTCTTGGCCACGTTCGAGGACGGCGCGCCTGCTGTGGTTGCCAACACTTACGGCAAAGGGCTTGCCGTTCTGGCCGGCACCTACTTGAGCTTCGCCTACGAGGCTCGGCGACACGCCCCCACAGGCAGGTTCCTAGGGAGTTTCGCCGAGAACGCGGGAGTGTCGCGCCCCGTGATCGTGGAGTCCACCGCTCCCCGCGGGACCGTGGAGGCGCGGGTGCTGCAGTCGAAGCTCGGGACACGCGAAGAGGCGCACGTGCTCTTCGCCTTCAACCACGGTGATGACCCCCTGGACGCGCGGTTCTTCGTCGCGCTTGGCACTCCGGCCGACGCTCCAGGGGGCGACGGGGCGAGGCCCGTGTCAGCCGAGGATCTCTTCACCTCAAAGAGAGTCGATGTGAGAGCGCATGGCGGCCGTGCTGAACTAAGTAAAGAACTTGGCGGGGGTGAGATCTGGGTTGTCAAGATCTCGGTCGGGTGAGACGGAGCGCAAGACGGAGATGTCGCTCGAGACGGAGACTGCGCGCGGGCCGGGGACGGCGCGCAAGACAGCGGTGGGCGTTGACATCGGCGGCACCAAGGTTGCCTGCGGATTGGTCGACGATTCGGGCAAGGTCCTCGAGAGGCGCCGCGCCGCTATCGATTCAGGCGACGGCACGGGAAAAGGACCCCTCAAACAGATAGCCGGGATGGTACGCGAGGTCGCGGGCGCGGCGCACAGCATGGGTGCTCAAGTGGCCAGTTGCGGTGTGGCGGTCCCCGCGGTCATCGATAGGCCGAGCGGCAAGGTGATCTGGGCGCCGAACATCGCCGGCTGGCGCGACTTTCCCCTCGGCGAGATGCTTCAGGAAGCGACGGGATTGCCGGTGCTATTGGACCACGACGGGCCTTGTGCGGTCTCGGGAGAACGGTGGATGGGCGCGGCACGAGGGTGCGACCACGTGGCGCTAGTCATCCTCGGTACCGGAGTGGGAGCCGGCTTCATCCTTGACGGTCGCGTGTACAGGGGTTCCCGAGGCATAGCGGGCGCTATGGGATGGTCGTGTCTAGAGCCAGGAGCTATCGACGATCCTGTCTTCCGCGAGAAGGGCTTCCTGGAGACCATGGCCGCAGGCCCCGGCATCGCCCGGCAACTGCGCCAAAGGATCGCGAGAGGGGAGAGGAGCATCGCGCTGGAGGTTGCGGGTGGCGACTTGCGTGCGGTCACCGCCGAGGTAGCATTCGAGTGTGCGGAAAGAGGGGACGAGACGGCTGGGCGGGTCATAGCGACCGTCGTGAATTACATCGGAATGGCCGTATCGAACCTGGTGAGCGCGCTGAACCCAGAAGTGGTTGTGCTGGGAGGCGGAGTTGGTCGCAGGCTGGGGCCGTACCTCGAGCAGATCCGCGCCGTCGTCGCTGCCACAGCCCAGCCCCAGGCTGCGAAGGCGATGAGAATCGTTTGCTCCGAGTTGGGTGACGATGCGGGCGTGATAGGCGCCGCGAGGCTTGCCCTGGAGGCGTTCGGGTAGGCGGTCTCCAGCGCGGGCTGGGCGCAAGAGGCGTCAGGGCGCGTTGTGGACGGGGGCGGGGCACGACGCACGCTTCGTCAGCGAATGGCATGCGCGGGATGGCATGCCCCATTCCAATTGAGCGGCGTGAGCGGCTCCGGCCGAGGAACGGTCGGCTGTCCGCGGCCGTGCGGGCACTGAGAAACGTGGGTCTGCAAGACAGGAGGCAAAAATGATGAGCGCGATCGCATACTTCGAAAGGATCCAAGAGATCGCTCACAGCATCAGAACGCACGAGATGCACAACATAGGGAAAGCTGCTGGACTGATGGCGGACTCCATCGGAAGCGGCCATCTCGTGCATCTCTTCGGGAGCGGGCACTCCGTCATCCCAGTCATGGATGTTTTCCCGCGCTACGGTAGTTTCGTGGGGTTTCATCCCTTGCTCGACCCCAGGCTCATGTGGTGCAACGTCGTGGGCCCTGGCGGCGCGAGAGAGCTTCTTTGGCTCGAGCGACAGGAGGGCTACGTTGCCACCTTCCTTCAAAGCTTCGAGTTTCACTCGCAGGACACTATGTGGGTCTTCTCCCATGGTGGGCTCAACGCTGCGCCGGTGGAGGCGGCTCTGTACGCGCGGGAGAGGGGCCTTCCCGTGGTGGCAGTTGTGTCTGGCGACAATCACAGGAAGGCGAGACCGACGCACTCTAGCGGCAAGAAACTCGGAGACCTGGCGGACGTGATGATCGACACCCACGTGCCGCTCGAGGATGCGCTGGTACACGTGGACGGGCTCGACGTACCCGTGGCGGCCGGGTCCACCGTGGCTGCGGTGGCGATCTCGTGCGCGATCGTAGCGGAAGTCGCGAAGCTGCTCGCGGCGGCCGGGATCAAGCCTTCAACTTTCGTGTCCCCGAATGTGAGAGGCGTCGATGCGGACCACAACAAGGGAGTGTTTCAGGAGTACGAGAGACGAGTGCCAAGGTGAGCGCGCTTTTCTCGTTCTCGCGGATTTCCTCGAAGCTGGAGAAGATGTGTCATGCCCGCCTGGGGGATCGCGTGACGCGCGGCCCGACGGACGCGCGGGCCAAGACTCGCCGGTACACCTCGAGAGTCCTGCGCGCCATCAAGTTCGCGGTGAACAAGGCTTCGAAGCGAGCGCGCCCCCGGGCGCCCATCTCGCGTCTCTGCTCAGGGCTGCGCACTAGAGCGATGATGGCTGAGGCCAGGGCGGCGTCGTCCCCCGGAGGCACGAGCAGACCCGTCTCGCCGTGGGCCACTGCCTCCGGGATGCCTCCGACAGTCGTGGCTATCACCGGCTTCGCCCTGGCCATGGCTTCGAGGATGGCTATGCCCAGTGCTTCCTGGAGCGAGGGAAGGACGAAGACGTCCATCGACTCCAGGGCGTCGCTTGGGTCCTCGAGGGCGCCGGTGAACGCGACTAGTTCGCCTACGCCCAGGTCGCCGGCGAGCCGCTCTAGATCCTGTCTCATCCGTCCGTCGCCCACCACAAGCAATCGCACGCCCGGGCACTCGCCACGGACGCGAGCGAAGGCGGACACGAGATGGGCTAGACCTTTCCTGCGCTCGAGCCGCGACACGGTTCCGACGACCACGACGTTTTCCCGCACGCTCAGGTGTCTTCTAAACTCCCGTCCGCCAGAACGCGCGGCGGTCGCAGGGGCGACGACGCCGTTGTGGATCACTGTGAGTCTATCCTTCCTGAAGCCGTGGCGCTGGGCGGCCCTCTTCTCCGCCTCTGAAACGCAGATTACCTCCTCGATCAGGCGGTTGGCTATGGGCGCGGACACGATGTAGCTCGCCGCGTCAGGATAGCCGTGGATCGTGTGGACCAGAGGAATGCGTGGGCACGCCAAGCGCGCCGCTACGGCGAGTTCAACTCCGGCATGGACGTGAACGAGACAGGGCTTGAACTCCTCCAATAGCTCCTTGAAAGCCGCATGGTGCACGCGCAGGGCATGCCGCATGCCGGGCCCTAGGTTCAGTGGGACTATGGTGCGGTAAGGCACGCCGAGATCGCGGAAAAGCCGGAGCGCGTTCCCTTCGGGCGCGAGGAGGCACGGGACCACGTCGCTTCGGAGCGAGCTCAACAAGGTGAGGAGGTGTTTCTCCGTCCCTCCGAGGTTGGCGAAAGGAAGCTCATAGAGGACGGCGAGCCTGCCGAGCGAGTCGATGCGGTTTCCCTCCAGTGACCGTGGCTGTCGCGGGGCTGCCCAGCCCCGGGGCCGGGGAGCCTCGTCCACCCGCCTTTGTTCACATCACATTCTACAGCACGCAAACCAGGTCCTGCAATCGTGCGCTCGGTTGCCGGGCCTCAAGAGTATCTCGGCTCTCTCGGATGCATGAGTGACATCCTGTGTCGCGCGGTCACCCGAGACGCGACGCAGATCCGCCCATGGTCTCGGGGGGATTTCAAGACGCCGCATTTGCGTTAGAATATAAGTAAGGGAAGGGCAAAGGGCCGCTTCTTCATGCCGGTGCTCGGGAGGGTCTTGACGGGATGATAAGCCGAGCCAAGAAGCTCGAGGCGCTCCAGAACTTCACGATGATGGTCGGAGGCGATCCGGCGTTCGCGTACCTCATGGGGTTTCTCACCGGTCAAGTGGACCGGGTCCACTTCGTGCAAAACCCCGCGGGCGCCGACATCGCCGTCAGGCTATCGCAGGGAAGGCTCACCGTCTGGCCTGCCGAGCCCTTCAGAGCGACGGTGGGCGGAGTGATCGTTCCCAATCCCATGGCGTTCGTCGCGGCCGCGAGCAACAGCGATAGGCAGATCTGCGTCTCGCTGAACTTCGAGCGCCAGGACGAGGCCTCATGGTACCAGGAGGTGCTCCTGCCCGACGTCTCCCACGTGAAAGGCCCCTCAGAGGCCGCCGAGGAGGAGGCGAGGGTGTTGCGTGCGGAGATGGACCGGGCTCTTGACATATACTCAGAGTGCAAGCGGCTGCTCGAGAAGGATGAAGGGAGCCGCAAAGAAGAGCTGGATTACTACATGAGGCTTGCACAGGAACAGCTGAGGCAGCTCAGCAGCAAGCTCGAGGAAGTGAACGCCGAGCTCCGCAGGTTGGGCGGCGAGTGAGCCTCCGCACGGCGCGGGAAACGCGCTGGTCAGTCTTTTGTGAGATCCCGCCGTGTTGAGAGGCGGAGGAGCCCTACGGTCATCGCGAAGCGCGGTGCGCGCTGCGAGGCGCTGCGGGGAGACGCCGGTGCCTCGCGAGGCCCTGAGCAAGAAGGGACGAGGGGATTTCTGGCGAACTTGTCGATGGGGTAGGCCGGGGCGCGAGAGGGAAGACGGGGGAGGATTCCGGTGGAGGCAAGCGAGACGGGGTTCGTGAACGGGACCGGCGGCGTGAAGCTCTTCTATCAGTGCTGGCTGCCTGATGGAGCGGTCCCCAAGGCGGCGATTGTGATCACGCATGGGGGCGCCGAGCACTCAGGGCGGTACCAGAGCGTGGTCGAGCACCTCTTGCCGCGTGGTTTCGCCATTTGGGGACTTGATAACAGGGGCCACGGTAGGTCTGAAGGCAGACGCGGACACGTGGACCGCTACGACCAACTCGTGGATGACCTGGCTTCATTCTGCGAGTTCGTCCGCGAGAGGACGCCAGCAACGGCGCGGCTGTTCCTGCTGGGTCACAGCATAGGAGGGCTCACGGCTCTTTCGTACGCCGTAAAACACGGAACGCAGGACTCGTGTCCTGTGGAAGGCCTGATAGTGTCGGGACCGTGTCTGGCCCTGTCGATGAAGGTGCCGTGGCTCAAAGAGACGCTCGGCCGTGCCGTTGAGCGCGTGTTTCCGACGGTGACGGTGGACGCGGGGATCCCCGCTCAAGCCATATCTCGAGATCCCGAGGTGGTGGCCGCCTATGTCGGCGACCCCTTGCGGAACCCCCGCATCACGCTACGTTTCTACATCGAGCTGACGAGGCAGATGACCAAAATCATGGCTGCTGCGCCGTTCGTGCAGTTGCCGTGCCTCATCCTTCAGGGAGGCAGGGACGGAATAGTGTCTCCGTATGCGGCGAGGCGCTTCTACTCGGCCATGACGTGCCGCGACAGGGAGATCCGCGTGTACCCCGAGAGCTTTCACGAGGTCCTGAATGACGTAAACAAGGCAGAGGTGCTGGCAGACGTGACTGACTGGCTCGCGCGGCACTCGGCATCAAGGTGGTAGTTCGTGGCTGTCGTTGGAATGGCCCTGGCAGTCCTCCTCTTCATGTTGGGGCTTGCTGGGACCGTGTTGCCCGTCCTCCCAGGCGCTCCACTACTATGGCTCGGGATGCTCGTGTACGGGCTGTTCACGGGTTTTGCCGAACTGACCGTGGGGTTCTACGTGTGGCAGGGTGTCGCGGTCGTGCTGACCCTCGTCATAGACTACGTTGCCACTGCGTACGGGACGAAACGATATGGCGGGTCCGCAGCCGCCATCTACGGAAGCGTCGCCGGAATCGTGACCGGTCCGTTCATCCTCGGCCCGCTCGGTCTGGTCGTGGGGCCGTTCGCGGGAGCTCTCATAGGCGAACTCGCCACTGGAAAGCGAGCCGAAGCGGCGTTCAGGGCGGCTTTTGGGACCCTGATAGGCCTGCTTGGCGGGACTGTTCTCAAGGTCGCGGTGGAGATCGGGATGATCGTGGGGTTTTTCTGGGCCATCCTGAGCTGACCCAGCTCGAAGGTGGACCAGATCTACCGCAGAACTACCGCGCGACCGGCTCCTTCGGGCCTGCCAACGGCTGGGTGTTGCGCCAAAAGTCCATGGCGAACACGGACAACACGCCCGCCATCGCACCTAGGACGCCTGCTATGGCCACGTTGAGCACCTTCCTCGGTCCTGAAGGTTCCACGGGCAAGGTGGCGGGCGCAGCTATCCCTATGGCGGAACTCACCAAGGCGCTCGCGTCCCGTCCCTCGAGGTTCTGTAACTTCGTCGCAAGATCGACCACTCGACCTTTGCTGACGCTTACTTCATCGGCCAGCCTTTCCTCGAGAGCCTCCTCTTCCATGAGCCTCGTCTTCAGCTCCGCGATCTCGGCTTCGAGCACCGGGATGGCTTTGCGGGCAGCGGCCAGTCGGGCCCTGGTCTCAGCGAGGCTCGCCCGTTTGCGAGCGACGTCCTCCAGCAACGACGTGTACGCGGGATTGAGCTGAACTGGCGCGAGGCTCCATGTTTCCGGGCCCGACGCTCCGTTGGTCTGCCCGCCCGAAGGCCGCTCCAGCGCCACCGTCCGCGGAATGGCTGAGAGCTGCTCCTCCAGAACTCTGAGGGAGTCCGATGCGGCGCGCTCCTCGCTCGTGAGCTGAGCGAACTCCCACCGGTAACTAGCCAGCTCGGCAGCCTTGGAGTTAATCTCCTGAGTGAGCAGGTCCGTTCCACCCGAGCTCCCCACGACCTCCTTGAGCCTCTCCAGCTTCTCTGAAACGGCTGCTTCTTGGTGGGCTAGCTCCGCAGAGAGCGCCTGCTTCCGAGAGGAGAGCCGCGCGGACACGAGGTCGGAGAGATAGCCCCTGTATGCCTCGACGATCGCTTCCGCCAAGGCCCTCGCGTTTTCAGGGACGGGGTCTTTGACAGCGATCTCCACGAGCCTGTCGCTCTTGCTTGCGTCACCCGCCACTTTGGTAGTGACCTTCTTGGCGAGGGCAGCCGCGTCCAACGAGGTACTGCCGAGGGACCTTGCGGCCCGGTCGAGGACGATCGGGTCTCGCAACAGCCTGACGTGCGCTTGGGGGGTGCTTCCGATGATGCCGGTGATGACAGGGTCTCCGAGCTCTGCTCCCACTTCTGTGGGAAGGTTCACGGTGAGGACAGTGGTGGACTCATACACCGGGTCGAGCAACAAGGAGCTTATCAGCCCCGCCGCTAACATAGCGCACAGGGTCACCGCGAGGACTACCCACCTTCCGCGCCAGAGGGCCTCAATGTACTGCCTCAGGTCTATCTCGTCTGTGTACCCGCCGTCTTGCGCCATCGCTGCACGGCACGAAATCCTGCCCTTTAGCGGGACAGGACAGCCGTGGCTTTCCCCCTCCTTCCTTTCTCGCCCAATCATGGGATCATGACGGAGTATCACTACGGAGTGGCACTGTCCACAAAACAGGACATTCGCGCTGCAGGCTCGGATTCCTTCTTCCTGACCTGGACGAGGCCTTTCCAGCTGGATGGGACGAGGGGTGAGACAAGGCATATCAGAACGTAACACGTCCCGTGACCATCACTCTGCTCGCCACACTCAGTCTCTCATCAAACGCGAACGCGACGTCAGTACACATCCCGCCCAACTCAAGCCTTGCTCCCGCCGATCCACAAGGGCTCCTGTCGGGACGCAGGAAAACCGCTCCCGTTCCTACGAGCCCTGGAGCGATCTCGAGCTGGGCACCCAGTCCGAGCTGCCACGGTGCCGCGTGCGGAACGCCTGCTATGCCCCACGGGCCTTTGGCGCCAGATGGCTCAAGTGAGACGGTGACGGAACGAACCCGGGAGAGCGACGGGGGCATCACCGCCAGGGACATGGCCGTTCCTGTGCAAGCTCTCTCGCTCTTCGTCCACGGTCGGGAGGTCCCGCCCGACGCAATGGAGCCGTCCCACCTCATGTCGGCCAACACGTTCACCACGTCGACCCGGGCTGACACTTGTCCGAGTCGACCCGCGGCCAGTCGCGTAGACATCCCAAGGTCGAGGGCGTAGCCGCGTCCGCCAGCCAGAAGCGTCGTCTCTCCGCCGAATTCACTGGAGAAGCGACCTTCCAAGGATCCGTCGAGCACGTGAAGTCTCGCTTCCAAGATGAGGCCTCGGATCGGGATCGCTGCCTCCCCAACCCACGCTTGAATGGTCCGGATCTCTCCAGCTCGCTCTCGGTGCTCGGCCCAGCCTCGTGCCAGATCCAGTTCGGTTCTGGCCAGCCCGAACCTCACCGGACCGCCGGACGGGAACACGAGGTCCTTGACTCCCCAGCTCCTTCTGATTCCCACGAGGAAGTCGTAGTCACCGGCTCCCGCCCCGCGTATGAGGTCGAGACCGCTCGACCACGACGTTCCCTTGGTGCCTTCCGGCGACCACGAACCGAACGAGACGACAAGGCTGCGAGCGCGGGCGCCGCACTCAAGACTCGGCCAGACTCCTGCCCCGCCCGCTGCGAGCTCGGACGCGGCAAGTGGCAGGTACCAGGCACCTGTGTTGATCCCAGCCAGCAGATCTCCGGGACCTGGCACGGTCTCCGCTGCGCAAGGCGCGGACCACACGACGAGGATCGCCGTCAGGACAAGAACAGAGGGTCCCAAGAAACGCAGGAGCAGCGCACTTCTCCCGGGGCGCGCTCTCTCAACCACAGGCATGGTCTCTGCTCCTTTCGCGTTGTGCTGCGCATGAACATCCGCCGGCCGCCTGCATCGATTTGACGGCTGGCGTGATCTCACCGATTCCACATCAGCCTCATCGACAGGCGCACGCTGGCCTCAACGGCTCTGGCGGATGGTACGTGGTCCGCATTTCCCAGGCTCTCGACCACGGCAGCGAACTCAATGGTGCCTCGGGGTGTCCCCGGAAGGACGCGCAGAGGCGCGCTCATTCCCGCTCTTGCCCAGAGACCGAGGCTCGCGCGCGTCTCGATCGTGCCCGAGAGGAACTCACGAGCTACCCCCTCCGAAGGATTCCACGCGATCCCCAGGGCACCCTCGCCGTGACGCTCGTACCCGAGCCGGCCCGTTATTTCCATTTCTCCGAAGGGTATGGCTGCCCCGAGCCGCACGGGGCGAGTCACGAAGACGTACAGCGCGTCCGCGTCCGGGCCGAGCGGGTGCCCGATTGGTTCGTCTTCCCGGACCACGTAAGTGTTCTCCGGGTTCTTATGGGAGTATACGTAGTTATTGACGCGCACGTACTCTGCTGCGAAACGCCACGAGTCGGAGCCGGACGGCAGCTCGACCTGCACGCCGGCAAGCCCGGCAACCATGTACGGGACCTTCCCTCGCGCGCTCGGTGCCCACGGGAAATCATCCGCCATGAACTCCCCATACACCTTCACGCCACTGCCTACTTCCACGCTTGCGTCAACGGCTGCGAGGACATTCGACCACCAGTCTTGGGACCTTTCGTCCACGATACTGAGGTGTTGGTCGAGGAAGTACGGGCAGCCGGGCAATAGGTGGTAGGGCTGAAGGCGGAATCCTGATGAAACGGCGCAAGCCTCAGACACCCCCACCTCCACACCCTCCGCAATCTGTCCCTCGAGACGGTGAGCGAGCAGCCATCTCCCGCGCGCGACATCTCGCGCCGCGATGAGCTGCGAGTAGCGAAGAGACCCGGCCTCAACGGAAAGGGCCAGCGCGTCCAACGGGGTGAATCCGGAGAGGAGGAGCGATCCTGACAAGCCGTGCCCCCATTTTGGGGTCTGTCTTCCCAGTACGACAGCGCTCTCGGGCATCTTGCCAGCGAGGATATGCTCAACTGTAATGCTTGCCGCGTCAAGGGACAGGCTCGGCGAGTCGCGCGCGGAGTCCCAGGTCGCTTCGACTCCGATGGACGCGTTCCGCAGGAAAGGGGACGCACCCGCGTCGGCTGTCGACGCCGCGCCAAGTAGGCTTCCCGCTACGACGAAGACGGCAATCACACGTGACAACCCAGGCACTCTCAAGCCGCCCTTTCTGTCTCGGACTACCCGCGCACCACGCCGAACACGAACCATCTCCTCGCCGAGTACCGCTCCGGGGTCTCCAGCCTCACACTCTCTCCAAGGACCATAGCCTGAGGGACATCCTTTGCGGCGCGCGTGGCACCTTCCCGACCTAGCAGCCTCGATACCACCGCAAACGCCTGGTCGAGCCTGCACGGCCTGGCGCCGGTGGGTGAGTGCCCGTCGCTCGCCACCACATGTGCAAGCCCATGTCCAAGAAGGATCTTCGCTACCTTCCCTATCGACCTTCCGAAGGCGCCTGTGAGGCTTCCGGCGTTCACCTGGCCTATCGCGCCCGCCCTCACCAACCGATACATCCGGTTCGGGTCCTTCAGGACGTCTGCGCACCGCTCGGGATGGGCGATCACCGGAGTGTAACCTGCGCTCGCGAGTTCGAATACCACCTTCTCGGCGTACTCCGGAATCTGCTGGAACGGCAGCTCAACGAGGACGTACCGGCCTGAGTCCCCGATGGTCAGGACTTCGCCGCACGCCAGGAGGCGCGGGAGGTGAAGGTCCATCGCCGTCTCCATCCCTGGCAACACTCTTACGGGTATGCCCGAGGACTCCAGGGCGGCTGTGAGGGCGCGAGCGCGGCTTCGCACGACCTCGGATGCACCTCCTGTGTTTGCGCTTGCGAAGTCCATGTGGGGAGTCGCTACCAGAAGGCTGGTGCCGCTCTCTTGGGCGACCCGTGCCATGGCAAGAGCATCCTCAAGGCTCTGGGCGCCATCATCCATTCCGGGGAGTATGTGCGTGTGAATGTCTACGATGCCCTCAACGGCGCTCTCACGTCTCAATCCATGCTCACCCGCCGCCGGCCGTGTTTCCGTTGACAGCCGCTGTCAGCTCCTCGTCGGAGAACTCCCCGCCCGACTCACCCTCATAGTAATAGTAGTAGTAATAGCCGTATCCGTGTCCGGGCCTCACCTGGTTGAGCACGACCCCAAGGAGCCTCGAGCGCGCTCCCAAGAGGAGTTGTTTCGCCCTCATAGCTGCGTCTTTCGCCGTCACTCCGAGCCTCAAGACAAGAAGCACGCCGTCCAGCTTGGGTGCGAGAACGATGGCATCGGTGACCGCCATCACAGGGGGCGCGTCATATATCACGAGGTCGGCCTCGGAAGAAAGCGTCCCGACCAACGCACTCATCATGCTGGATCCCAAGAGCTCCGAAGGGTTGGGAGGGATGGGGCCGCTCGTGATGAGGCTCAGTCTTGGAACAAACGTATTCTGGTAGATATCGGGCATTGTGCCCCTTACTAGGCCCGTCGTGAGCCCCGTGACGTTTGGGAGCGAGAACAAGTCGTGTTGCACGGGCCTACGCATGTCCGCGTCCACCAGGATCACCCGCCGCCCCGCCTGGGCGAGCGAGATCGCAAGGTTGGCCGCCACCGTGCTCTTGCCCTCCGAAGGCCCGGCGCTCGTAACCAGCATCGAGCGCACAGGCCTATCGGGCGACACGAATTCGAGGTTCGTCCGGAGGGTGCGAAACGCCTCTGACACCGGAGACCTCGGATCGTGGTACACGATGAGGCTTCTGTGACGATTCTTCGCCTGAGACAATGGTGCAAAGCCCTCCTTTGACCTTTGACGTCATGCCCGTGTGTTGCACGCTAGGAAACGTGGGCTTCTGCGTGCCTCGAGCGCCGTCGTCCCGACCGCTTGCGACGGAACTTTCGCATGTCGGGCAC
Organism: Bacillota bacterium; assembly: GCA_024653485.1. Taxonomy (NCBI): domain Bacteria; kingdom Bacillati; phylum Bacillota; species Bacillota bacterium. The sequence continues at coordinate 44,305 of JANLFY010000004.1, forward strand.
CACGCCGAGCACGGGCAGCTCGAGGAGCCGCTCGACTTCCTCCTGGCTCTTGAAGGATGTATCCACGTGCTCGACGATGAACGCGACCCCTACCGCAACGAATAGTCCCAGAAACGCTGCGACAGCGGTGTTCAGTAGCTTCCTCGGTTTGGTAGGCTTCTCGGGCACGACCGCGCCGTCTATTACGTACACGTCAGACACGTTCATGGCCTCGGTTATGCGCATTTCCTCGTACTTCGAACGAAGCATGACGTATATCTCTTCATCCACTCGCTGCTCTCTCACGAGTCGAGCAACTTCGACCTCCCTGTCAGGTATCGCCGCGAGCTTCTCCTCCGCCTCGAGCAACATCACGCGAAGCGCTTCCTGCTTCGCTTCCAACCCCACTATGAGGGCCTCGTTCTCCACTAGTTGCGTGCGAAGCTCCTGATAAAGCGGGTTCAGCGATCTAGTCTGAGATCCGATCACGTCGCCCACTTCCTGGGAGATCTTGGCCTTCACCTCGGCTATCTGCGCCCTCAGCGCTATGACCGTCGGATGATTGTCGGTGTATCGCTCCAGCGCCCCGGCAAGCTCCGTCTCGAGATCGGACAGACGAATCCTGTATTGCTGTAGGAGAGGGTTACTTACCAGCATCGTCGAAGTGACGAGCGTGGGATCGGCGGACTGGAGGCTCTTTTCCATCTCCCGCCTTGCAGCCACGGCCGCTCTGAGCTCGACCTGCGCAGCGGCGAGTTCCCTCTCGAGGTGAGCAATTCTGTCTATCTGCGCCTTGGTTTCAGACGACGGCTCGACGACGAGGTTTGACTTCTTGAACTCAAGCAACGCCTCTTCGGCTCTCTCAAGCGATTCTTCAGAGATCGAAAGCTGCTGCGCGATGAACTCCTTTGCGGCGCGCGCCGACTCCTGGTTCAGCCTCTGGCTATGCTCCTTGAAGACCTCTATGAGCGCGTTCAGAAAGGCAGCAGCTTTCTCGGGGTCATCCGACTCAACGGAGAGCCTCGCCACGTCCGTTCCCTGAACCTGCTGGACTGAAAGACCTCTCTGCCACAGTGCCACCTGCTCGGAGGACACGTCCTCGAACCAGCCCAAACGAGCCAGGGCAGATTCCACTATGGTCCGGCTCTTCAGGAACTCCATGTAATTCCTGATGTCATTCCCGGATGAGCCCGCTATGTCCTCGATAAAGGGCATCGTTCCCATCGGGTTGTCCGTTCGGACCATTATCGTAGAGGTTGCCTGGTAGATCTTGGTCATTTGGGAACTAACCACGTACGCTGTCAACGCGCTGGTCGCCACGAGAACAAGGATGAGCAACTTCCTCCTGGCCAGCACTCTCAAGTATTCGATGAGGTCTACTTCCTGCTCGAGTTGGTCCATGGGATCTTGTCATCTCTCCTTAACCCCTGAGTAGCACTACCGTGCAAGAAGGTCCTTGACGAGCTTCAGCCCTGACAGGAACGAGAACACCGTGTCCCACTCGATCTTTGACGCGGCAGGGACGTACACTATGTCTCCGCCTGCCACGGGCGGGTTTTCATCTGCTCTGCCGGTGAAGAAGAGGTTGTCCTGTCCGAGTGAGACCTCTTCGCCTGCGGCTATCCGGCCGTCCCTGAAGATGCAGACGGACTCCAAGGCCGCCCGTTTGGTGGGACCACCTGCCAATCCTAGAGCATCCATGAGCTTGGCACTATCGCGGATCTTGTAAACACCGGGCCTTGCCACTTCACCGACGACAACCACCTCACGCAGGGCCTTGGGTACGAAGATGGTGTCTCGATCCGATATGGTCCGGTTCGCACGCGGGTCGGAGCCCGTCAGGATCTCATTCGCGTTGAGGAGAAGGACGCTGACCCCTTCCTTGGACGATGAAGACTCATCCCCAGACTGGGAACGGGTCGTGAGCGTCACCGACGAGCCGTCGGCATCGTCGGTGAGACCTCCAGCCGCCGCCAGAGCGTCAGCAACGGAGCTTCCCGCCTTCAGGTAATACAAGCCGGGCTTAGCCACTTCTCCTACGACGTGCACAGCTATGGACCTCGGCACATAGATGACCTCGCCCCCGCGCAAGATCCACGCGGAAGCGTCGTGAGCCTTTCCCGTCCGGCGCAAGTCGAACTCGAGAGTGTCGGAAGAGCCGTCAGCACCACGAACGGTGACCTTGACGGCGTGATCGTCGCCCATTTGGGTGATTCCACCTGCCATCGCCAAAGCCTCGAGCAGGGTTGTCTCCTTGCGCACGCGGTATACTCCGGGTTTCGCCACTTCGCCGAGGACGGACACCTGGCGGGCGCTCTCTGGCACGAAGACAGTGTCACCGTTGTGAACCAGGATACTGCTGTCGAGGCTGTCCACGTCCACCATCATGACCTTGGCGCTGCCGTCCTGGGCCTTAGTCGACAGCCTTATGGCACGCTCATCAGCCGTTTCAGTGACGCCGCCGGCCATCGCCAGCGCCTCGAGGAGGGTCGTACCTTCCCGAATGCGGTACACGCCTGGTCGCGCCACCTGCCCCAGGACGGAGACCTCACGCACCAGGTCAGGCACGAAGATGATGTCACCGTCGCGAAGAGGCACGTTTCGGTCATCGGAGCCGGCCATTATGGACGTTATGTTCACAGTCTGCACGCTCTGCCCGCCTGCGCTGTCGGTCTGTCTCGTGAGGGTGGCCAGCGAGGGATCGCCGTCCTCGCTCACGCCTCCTGCACGCGACACGGCGTCCATGAACTTTGCCGTGGCTCTCAAGGAGTATGTTCCCGGGGCTCTCACCTTGCCTAGTACCATTACGGATATCGATTTCGGTACATACAGCACGTCGCCGTTCTTCACCAGGCAGTTGTCCTCGCCTCCGCCCGCCGCCTGGAGCCTATCCAAATCGATGGTGCGGCGCATCTCACCGTCGGGATGCTTGCTGGTGAGCACCGCGCTCGTCGCGTCGCCCTCCGGTCGCACACCGCCCGCCAGCGCCAGCACGTCGAGGAGTCTCGTTTCCTTGTGGATCTTGTACGTCCCGGGCCGGGTCACCTCCCCGAGCACGGAAACCTCCTGGATGAGCTCTGGGATTGAGATTATGTCTTGGTCCTGAAGGATCACGTTGTCCTCGGGCTTGGCTCCCTTCAAGATGGCCTCGAGGTCGAGGACCTTTGCGTATGGGCCTGCGGCTCCGCCGGTGCCTGTTCCAGGGACGGTGCCGGGGCTGGCGTGCGCTCGTGACGCCGTATCGGCATCGCCACTAGACGTGCGAGTTAGGGAAACGCGGGACGTATCCGCTTGTTCGGTCGGTCCGCCTGCCCGGGCGATAGCGTCCACGAGGCGGCTTCGCACTCGCAAACGGTACGTGCCTGGGGACTTCACCTGCCCAAGAACCTGGACCTCGATGGCCCTCGGGACGTACACCATGTCGCCGGGCCGCAGCCTCAACGTGCCCCCCAGGTTCGACGCGGACGGGTTCTGGCTGGGCGAATCTTCCAAAGCGCCAAGGTCCACCTCAAACACCTGCGTGGTCGCGTCCGAGGTCCGCGTGACCTGGATATGGCTGATGTCTCCGTTCAAGCCCGGTCCGCCGGCCGCAGCTATGACGTCGAAGACCCTGGTGTCGGGGCCGATGGGGTAGATGCCGGGCTTCTCGACTTCACCAAGCACGGAGACTGTGCGCACAGCCTCGGGAACGTGAATCACGTCCCCATCAGCCAACGCTACATTCTCATCACCGCCAGGAACAAGTATGGCATATGCGAAGTTTGCGGTCCGTGCGGTCTCCCCGCGCGACACCGAAACCCGGCCGGCGTCGCCCTCCGGGAGAATCCCGCCCGCTCTGGCGATGGCGTCAGTGAGCCGCGCTCCGCGTTCCAGGTAATACGTTCCCGGAGACCGGACCATCCCCATGACCCTGACCGCAAGCGCCTTCGGAACGAAGACGGTGTCCCCGTCCAGAAGGAAGCACGACGAAGGATGCATCGCACCTGCAAGGACGGCGCCAAGGTCCACTGTCACCGGCCCGCCGGCGGTGCCCTGGTTGGTCACGAACTCCGGCCTGTGAGAGATCCTGATGCAAGTCGTATCTGCGTCCGGCGTCTCGCCCCCAGCGGCCGCGATGGCGTCGATCAGGCTGGGCGTTTCGCGGAAGCTGAACGTGCCGGGCGAGCGCACGGCTCCGATGACGTTCACCCGGACCAGCCGCCACTCACGCACCGACACGGTCACCTTGGGGTTCTTCAGGTAGTATGACAACTTGTCGGTGAGGACCTCTTGAAGCGCGGGAACCGTGAGCCCAGCCGCGGTCACTTCCTCTATCAAGCTGGTGAACGATATCTTGCCGTCTTCTCTCACCTTCACCGCCGCTGACAGGTCCTCGTAACCCCAAACGGTTATGTCGAGCACATCCCCTGCGGAGACGACGTAGCTTCCGGGAGAACCTTGGGCTGACACGGGGCCTGTTTGGGCCGAGGCAGGCCGTACGGACGTCATGGCAAGCACGCTCAAGATCGCAGGTATGATAGCCGGCAAGATCGACGCGCGGAAAACCGAATGAAACCGTCTCATCATGGGCCTTGAACACGTCACCTTTCCGATCCTTCCTGTGGTCGCCGGGACGGCGCGCCCTCCCGGTGACTCTCGTATGGTCCAATTCGACTCCTTCCACGACATTCCTTTCTTGGGAAGATGATTTCCTAATCACGATGTGATCCCCATCACTGCTCGCTTGGATAAGAGGGGTCTTTCGTGGAGAAGACAGCCCTCTTGCCCGGATGCGACACAAGTTGCTGGCATGTGAAGGAAAAGTTCATTCCTGTAACGAAAAACAAACGACAGACTGATCGGGTGGTCGGAACGATCGCTCGATCGGCAGCGATGCGGGGGCGGGGCGGTGCATCGCTTCAGAACAATTGGCGGGGGCCTGGCGGCTGACGTGGAGAGTGAAGTACAGTGACGCGTGGAGTGCGTAGGACCATCCTGGTGAGCTGTGACATCGCGTGCTGTCTCGCGAGCATCCTAATTGCGCTGCTCGTCCGCTTCGAGTTCAACCCGTCGCGGGCGTTACCGTATGTCGCGATGATCGCTCAGCGGTTGCCCGCGTTGCTCTTGGTGCGCATCGCAGCGTACACAGCGTTCGGACTATACAACAGACTGTGGGAGTTCGCAAGCGTTCGAGAGCTCGTAGCGATCGCCAAGGCCGGCACCGTAGCTTCCGTCGGCGACTTTATCTTGCTCCACATTATCGAGGGGCCGGGCTTTCCTCGGAGCGCGACCCTCCTCATGTGGATATTCAATATATGTCTTTGTGGGGGGGTCCGTCTCCTCGCCCGCCTGAGAAGGGAGTGGGTCCTAGCCGCAAGGGCAGGCCAGCGCGTGGGGCGCGACAGCCGGGCGGATTCGGCCTCGACAATAGAGCCACCGAGCCCTCGGTGGGAGGCCGGCCGGCTCACGCGCGCTCTCATCGTGGGAGCGGGCGAGGCGGGCGTGATGGCGGCGAAGGAGCTCAGGACACATCCCGAGCTCGGCTATGATGTGGTAGGGTTCGTAGACGACGACCTATCGAAACAGGGGTACATGTTGGCCGACCTGCGCGTGCTGGGCACGCGGAAGGACCTCGCGGCCCTTGTGGCCAGGCACGACGTGGATGACATCATAATAGCGATGCCTTCGGCGCCGGGACGTGTGGTGAAGGAGATCGTGGCTGCGTGCGAGGGGCTCGGGACCAGAGTGAAGACGCTTCCCGGTGTGTACGAGCTCATCGACGGCAAGGTTGACGCAAGCCACATTCGGGACGTCCAGATAGAGGACCTTCTCAGGCGCGAGCAGATCAAGGTGGACCTCGCGCAGATCGGCAGCTACCTAAGTGGGCGGAGAGTGCTCGTGACCGGAGCAGGAGGCTCCATAGGCCGAGAGCTCTGCCGACAGGTGGCCAGGTTCGAGCCGGAGAGCCTCGTGCTGCTTGGGCATGCAGAGAACGATATCTACGAAATAGATCTCGAGCTCAGAGAGACGTTCCCTGGCCTGAGGACTGTGCCGGTCATCGGAGACATCAGGGACGCGGCGCGAATGGAGGGCGTGTTCGGGCGGCAGGAGCCGAACGTCGTCTTCCATGCTGCGGCGCACAAGCACGTCCCGCTCATGGAGGTGAATCCCGAGGAGGCCATCACCAACAACGTCTTCGGCACGTGGAACGTGGCGACTGCCGCCGACCGGCACGGCGCGTCCAGGTTCGTGCTCATTTCCACGGACAAGGCAGTGGAACCAGTGAGCGTCATGGGAAGCACAAAACGCGCCGCTGAATTGATCGTTCAGGCCCTGGACAAGCACAGCAAGACGAAGTTCATCGCGGTACGATTCGGGAACGTCCTCGGCAGCAGGGGAAGCGTGATTCCTCTCTTCAAACGGCAAATTGAGGCGGGAGGCCCCATAACGATCACCCACCCCGACATGACGCGCTACTTCATGACGATCCCCGAGGCCGTTCAGCTGGTCATTCAGGCGGCGGCCATGGGGGAAGGCGGGGAAGTATTCGTCCTAGACATGGGTGAGCCCGTCCGCATAGTGGATTTGGCCCGCGACCTGGTGCGGCTGTCCGGTCTCGACCCAGATCGCGACATAGAGATGAAGTTCACGGGGGTGCGTCCGGGGGAGAAGCTGTTTGAGGAACTCCTGACAGCCGAGGAAGGGACTGTGGCCACGTGCCACGAGCGGGTATTCGTGGCCAAGAGCTCGGCGGCTCTAGACGGGAGCATCCAGGAATTCCTGGAAACGTGCCGCGAGCTTGCCGCCGGGGGCGAGACCGGCGCGGCTCGGTTCGTAGATTACGTGCGAGAGCTGACGCACTCGAGAGGAGGGGGGCGAGGAACGCAACACGGAGTGTCCTCTCTGGCCGCCGGCGGGTGTACGTAGTACAATGCTGCCGGCCGGACTGCCGGCTGGCTCGATTTGAGATCCGATTGGACGCCGATGGGGAGTCGGGCGGTTGGGCGACGGGCAGGCCGTTTGGACGGGCACGACGCTATCTGGCACAACACGGGGCATCGGGACACTGGCGCGCTGGCGCAAGGCACCTAAGTGCGGCTAGGAGGTTGGAAGAGAAAGCATGATGACTCCTCTGGAGGCCCTCTTCATTCTTGCTGCCGCCGGGTACGTCCTCGGCGGCATTAGCGTGGGGAACATGCAGCTTGGGACCTCTGGTGTGCTCCTCGCGGCCCTGTATTTCGGGCACCTAGGGTACGAGGTCCCGGGGATCGTGCGAGACCTGGGTCTTGCGTTGTTTGTTGGCTCCGTCGGCCTGACCGCGGGGCCGAGGTTCTTTCGAAACCTCAGGCGAAACGCCTTGTCGTACGGCTTGTTAGCCCTTCTCATCGTTGGCTCCGGGGCCGTTGCCACGGCGATGGCCGCGAGGCTGTTCGACATCCCGCGCGCCCTCGCGGTGGGAATCTACACGGGGGCGCTCACCACGACACCTGGCCTGGCGGTGGCGCTCGAGGCGACCGGCGACAGCGCGGCGTCCATCGGGTATGGCATAGCATATCCATTTGGCGTGGTGGGGGTCGTGCTGTTTGTCCAGCTCATGCCGCATCTCCTTCGAAAGAACCTGAGGGAAGAAGTGGCGAAGCTATCCCAGACGCCCGACCGCGAGGCGGGCCTCGTTCCGACGTTGCTCGTCCGGGAGTTCGTCGTGGAGAATCCCGACGTGGACCGCAAGACCCTGGCGGAGCTCGCCATCCATTCTCGCACGGGCGCGGTGGTGTCGAGGGTGAAGCGCGGACGGCAGGTTTTCGCGGCGCTCGGCAACACGGTTCTTTTGAAGGGCGATGGAATCCGCGCGGTGGGGACCGAGGAAGCCCTCGCGAAACTGGAGGCGGTCGTAGGGAGACAGGCCCAGGTTCCCATGGACGAGCCTGGCGTGGAGGTTCGAGACTTGGCGGTAGAGAGCAGGGAGGTCGCAGGGAAGACCGTGTGCGAGCTGAATGCCCACGGCCAGTACGGCATCATACTTACGAGGGTCAGGCGGGCGGGAGTGGAGTTCACGCCAGGTGCGGACACGGTGCTCGAGCAGAAGGACGTCGTGCGCGCCGTCGGCGCCCCGTCCGCGATGGACAGGTTCCAGGCGGTCCTGGGACGGCAGAGGCGGCCATTGGAGCGGACGGGGATGCTCGCTCTTGCGCTCGTGATAGCGGTAGGACTCCTGATAAGCCGGCTCCGCCTCGAGATCCCCGGCGTCGGCGCGGTGAGCTTGGGTATAGCGGGAGGGCCCCTGATGGCGGGGCTGATAGTCGGGCACTTCGGCGGCGTCGGGCGATGGTCTTTGCGACCGTCCGGGCAGACTCTCGGAATCACCCGGGAGATGGGACTCATGCTGTTCCTGGCGGGCGCGGGGGTCGCTGCGGGGCGCGGGTTCGTTGCAACCGTGGCTAAGTACGGGTGGTTGCTCTTCGCGAGCGGCGCGGGGATCACCGTGATTCCGATGATGCTGGGGTTCGCGGCTTCTGCGCTGTTCTTCAAGTTGAGCCTCCCTGATAACCTCGGGAGCATCTGCGGAGGCATGACGAGCACGCCGGCCTTGGGGGCGCTGATCACAGCGGCCGGGAGCGACGAGGTGGCGGCGTCGTATGCGGCTACGTACCCGTTCGCCTTGGTGCTTGTGGTCCTGGCTACACAGGCCCTGGCTATCCTGCTGTGAGACTGCGAGACTGCGGGGCGCGGTAGGCCGGTTGGCCGGGCTTGTGGCCCGCACCGGACGCGCCCCGTGTCGCGTCCCGAGTCACATCCCGCGTCGCACGCGGCGACGAGAGGACGCGACGGACTTCACTGGATGGGGCGCGCGGATTTCGGCGTGGATGCCGTTGCGTGCCGTCATGGCTAGGTGGTATAATATTGCCAGCCTCCAAAACGAAATACATGCGGCTCTTATCTAGAGAGGCGGAGGGACTGGCCCGATGAAGCCCGGCAACCGGCGACGGGAGACCCGCCTGCACGGTGCCAATTCCTGCAGAACTTTCCGTTCTGGGAGATGAGAGATGTGACGCCTCTTCCCGAACGAGGAAGGGGCGTTTTTGTGTTGTGTTGCCCGCGGGCCGGGACGCTTCCGTATCCGCTCCGGTGCCCTCGGGTCATGGGGTGGAACCGCCGCGCCCCCGCGGGCTGGTCTTGGGCGATCGATGGGCGAACCGGTGTGTGAAGCGCGGCACAGGCTTAGCTGGCAGCGTGCCGATCGGCACGGGCCTCTACAGAGTGTGCTGCGCGGGGATGATATAGTTTGCGAGCTCGCGCATTCTCACATAGAGCTCGCTGCGTACGGAAAGGAGAGTGCTTCCATGGCTGAATCAACCGAGGGCTTCCAGACCAAGTCGAGGAGACTGGTAACCTCAGAGTCGGTGACAGAGGGCCACCCTGACAAGCTTTGCGACAAGATCGCCGACTCCGTGCTGGACGCGATTCTGAGGGAAGACGCAGACGCCCGGGTAGCATGCGAGGTAGCCGCGACGACGGGGCTGGTCATCGTCATCGGCGAGGTCACTACCTCGTGCTACGTCGAGATCTCCGAAATCGTCCGCAACACGGTGCGGGAGATCGGATACACGAGGGCGAAGTACGGTTTCGATGCCGACACGTGCGGTGTCATCACATCCATCCACGAGCAATCCGCGGACATCGCCATGGGTGTGGACAACTCGCTCGAGGCAAGACAGCTCCTGAACGCGGGCGTTGCGGACGGTTTCGAGCACTTGGGCGCGGGAGATCAGGGGCTGATGTATGGTTTCGCCACTCGCGAGACACCGGAACTCATGCCGCTGCCGATAATGCTCGCTCATAAACTGGCGCGGCGCTTAGCGGACGTTCGGAAGAAGGAGATCGTGGAATGGCTGCGTCCCGACGGCAAGACCCAGGTCACTGTGGAGTACGATGGAGACACGCCTGTGAGGGTGGATGCGGTCGTGATATCCGCCCAGCATCATCCGGAAGTGGACTACGACACGTTGAGAAGGGAGATCATCGAGAAGGTGATACACCACGTCATTCCTCCTTCCCTCCTCGACGAGCGGACCAGGTTCTTCGTGAACAACACCGGCAGGTTCGTGGTGGGCGGTCCACACGGTGACTCGGGACTCACCGGGCGGAAAATCATCGTGGATACATACGGAGGCGCGGCACGCCACGGCGGAGGAGCGTTCTCGGGAAAGGACCCAACCAAGGTGGATAGGTCCGCGTCTTACGCGTTGAGGTGGGTGGCGAAGAACATCGTTGCGGCAGGTATCGCCGACAAGTGTGAGGTACAGGCATCTTATGTAATCGGCTCGTCTCGCCCGGTGTCGGTGGGTGTCGAGACTTTCGGCACGGGCAAGATCAGCGACGACCGCATCCTGGACCTCATCCGCAAGCACTTTGACTTGCGGCCGGCTGCGATAATAGACAGGCTGGACCTACGCAGACCGATATATAGCCCAGTAGCCGCATACGGCCATTTCGGCAGGGCTGACCTGGACCTGCCTTGGGAGAGGCTGGACAAGGCGAGCGACCTAAGGGCGGATGCGTTCTGACATCGGTCGTCGTCGGCATGTCGCGGCGCGCGGGGCGGCTGGCTCTACCGGCCCGCGCGCCGCTGTGCGATCCGGGCAGGGCTGACACAAGGGCCGCTCGGAGCGTCACTCAGAGTCTCTGGCGCTTTTGCCATGCCGCGGATATACTAACCGAGGACACTCGGACTCTGCCCGCCTGCCCGTCTGTGCGAAAAGGCTGGCTTCCAGATCGAGCGGGACGGAGAGTGCCGCACAGCTGCCGTGGCCGTGAAGAAGGAGGGGCGCGTGGCAACGCGCCCTACTTTGGGAAGAGGAATTTGCTGCTTTGTGTAGAAACACTCCTAGACATCGGTTTGCTCTGGACGGGACGAGGAGCTGCCCCGAGGAGCCCCGGGGCCTCATGGCGCTTCGCCCGATTTTGTCGTGTCCCTGCATGTCCTGCTACTTGGCGCTGGCTTGTCGCCTCCGGGCGTTGTGAGTGTGAGGAGGATAACGAGAGTGGTGAACGTGGGTGTAATCGGCTGCGGCAACTGGGGGAAGAACTACGTCAGAAACTTCTCCGAGATTCCCGAGGCGAAACTAGTGACGTGTTGCGACACAAATCACGCCAGGCTCATGGCCATCCGAGAGAGATACCCGTTGGTGAAACTGACCAAGTCTTTTCAGACCGTGGCGTCAGACCCGAAGATAGATGCGGTGGTCGTTGCAACTCCTCCGGAGACGCACTATGCGATAGCCCGCGCTTGCCTGCTTCGCGGAAAGCACGTCCTAGTGGAGAAGCCGTTCACCCTGTCCTCGGAGGACGCGGATCATTTGGTTGACATAGCGACCAAGGCGGGCAAGGTCCTCATGGTCGGGCACATAATGGACTATCACCCCGCGCTGCGAGTGGTGAAGGATTATGTTGCAGCGGGCGAGCTGGGCAAGGTGTACTACTTGCACGCTACGCGGACAAGCCTCGGAATAGTGCGGGAAGACGTGAGCGTCTTGTGGGATAAGGCTCCGCACGACATCGCCACCCTCCTTTACCTGCTGGAAGACGAGCCCGTGAGCGTCGCCGCCACAGGCGAGGCCTACGTGAACGACGGCATAGAAGACGTGGCGTTCGTCACGATCAGATTCTCCTCAGGCGTGATGGCCAACATTCACCTGAGCTGGCTTGACCCATGCAAAGCGAGCAGGACCACGATAATCGGCGAGAAGAAGATGATAGTGTTCGACGACGCCGAGACGCTCGAGAAGGTGAAGGTGTACAACAAGGGCGTGAACCGCCGCCGCGACTTTACGAAGAAACCTGAGGGCGGCACCCACCCGAATGGAGTGGCGGAAGGATCGGACAGCGTCGGGGACGCTACGAACGGTGTGGACACGCTGAACGGGTTCTCGGGCTTTCAGTACACGTTCACGTACGGGGACGTGTACATTCCGAAGCTGAAGATGAGCGAGCCTTTGCGGAACGAGTGCCTTCACTTCCTCGAGTGTATCCGCGAAGGCAAACGCCCCCTCACGGACGGCGTCAACGGTGCGAAGGTGGTCCGCGTGCTGGAGAGAGCTGAGGAGTCGCTTCGGCGCGGGGGCGAATACGTGCCCATAGACTCCAGTGTTGCAGCGGCAGGCGCCAGGGAGGGGTTCATGGCCAAGGCGCGCCTTTTTTGGAAGGGGCTTGGATTCTGAACGGCCTGTCGCCAGTCATACTCAACTCTCGTTTCCTTCGTTGACGTGCCCGCATCAGGCAAGTGCGTGTGACAACCTCGCGTCCAATCTTGCACGGGTACTTTCCGCATCTTGAGAGGTGACGCGCTCGTGTATTCAGCGGGAGCGAAAGGAGAAGACACGGTCGAGCGGGTCATAAAGGCCCAAGAAGAGGAAAGGCGGCGCGTGGCGAGAGACATCCACGACGGCCCTGCTCAGATGATGGCGAATTCCATCCTGCAGCTAGAGATAGTGGAAAGGCTCATCTCTGAAGATCCTTCGCGCGCCCTGGAGGAGATCCGAGACCTCCGAAAGACCATTTCCGAGTGCCTGAGGGAGATCCGGCGTATCATTTTCGACCTGCGCCCCATGATGCTCGATGACCTCGGTCTCGCGCCTGCCCTGCGTCGTTACATCAGCGATTTCAGTCAGAGGCACGGACTGTGTGTGGAGATGAACGTTCTGGGGAAGGAAACGAGGATCGATCCCATAATCGAGCTCGTGTTGTTCAGAATCGTGCAAGAGGCGCTCCACAACGCGCGCAAGCACGCACGCGCCTCGAAGGTCGTGGTCACACTCGGGTACGGCGTGAGCGCCGTCGGCGCGAGCATAGAGGATGATGGAAAGGGCTTCGACCTCGCGGTGGTGACACGCGGTGTCGCGAAGTCCGAGGAATTCGGCCTGGCGGGAATGAAAGAGCGAGCTAAGCTCTTAGGCGGTTCTCTGGATATTGACACTGCTCCCGGGCGTGGCACCAGAGTGACTGTGAGGATCCCCATCGAAGACCCGGTGGAGGGCGGACCGGCGGGGAGGTGACGTGCAGGACGTGGCTGCGCGGGGGGAAAGCGCTCGAGGATCGCGCGTCGTCAAAGTAGTGATCGCTGATTCCAGTGCTCTCTTCCGCTCGGGGATGCGCCGTGCCATCGAGGCCGAGCCTGACCTAAGAGTGGTCGGGGAGGTCGATCGCGTCGAGCGGGTGGCCGGGCTGGCCGCTTCTTGCCGTCCTGACGTGATCGTCCTGGGAGGCCTGACACAGTCCGGCCTTGTCATGTGGCGCTCCTTGCCCGGCGCGTGGACCAGCGGTAAGGAACATAACCTGGCTGAAGGCAAGGCAGGGACAGAGGCGCGGGCAGCGGAGAATACACCAGACAGCACACGCCGTGGGTGTGCGCTGGTGGGGGTGGTGGACATGAGGGACGGTGGGCGTGACGTTCTGGACGCGGTGATGGACGTGTTCGCTGCCGGGGCGCTTGGCTGCCTCGATCGCTCAGCCGATCCGGAGGACCTGGTTTGCGCCATTCGGGCGGCTTTCCGCGGACGACAGTTCGCTTCACCGCTGGTGTTGAGAGTATTGCTGGAAGGGCTTGCCAGATTGAGAGAGGTGGCGTCAGGCTTTGAAGAGGCGGTCGCGCATGCCGTGGCGAGCCCGGCGAAGCCAGGTTCATCAGACTACACGGCGGCGGAAAGCTGCGGCACCCCGCTCACCCCGAGGGAGCGCGAGGTGCTCTCTCTTGTGGCCCGCGGCAAGAGCAACCGCGCCATAGCCAGTATGCTCTCCATAAGCGAGAAGACGGTGAAGAACCACGTCAGTCACCTTCTCCACAAGCTCGGAGCCGACAGACGCACGCAGGCCGCCATCTGGGCGATCAGCCAGGGGCTTTCCGGACCCCCGGGGTCCCAAGACGGAAGGCCCACGACCAAAGGCCCACTCCAAAATGAGTCGTGAGACTGATAGGCAGGGCCTGCCATCGGTGGTAATTTTCTAGACAGGAATCGAGTGTTTCTTACAACCGAAAACGTTCTCCCGACAAAGGCAAACCCGTCGAAAGGCGGGGACGCAAAGCCACGGGTCTAAAGCCAGGAGGGGTTCTGGCCATGATAGCCGGGTTGCCGAAGAGAAGGGACTTTTGAAGCCTGCTCGTTTGGCAACGCCGACGGGCGGGCTTCGTCTTTCTGAAGAGTCTCTTCGGTAGGCCGCGAAAGGGCCTATGGGTCAGCCGGGTTGCACGAGACGATCGGTTCTTGCCTGACCTGACCAGACCGAGTGTTCGGGACGGTTGTCCACGGGCCTGCTTTCGAGCGGTCGTCGGGCACACGTGCACGAAAGGAGGTGGAAGTCACGGTGGCGCTGCTGAAGAGGCTCTTCAAGGAAGAAGACGGGCAAGGCATGGTCGAGTACGGGCTCATCATCGCTCTTGTCGCTGTGGTTCTGATCGGTGCGCTCGTTGCTCTGAGGGGTGGTCTCCAGGGTATATTCACACGCGCGCAAACGGCTCTTGACAACCCAGAGGCTGCCCAATAGCACTGGTGTGGTTTCTTGGTCACCCTGCCGACCCCTCCGGCAGGGCGGCACTCCGCATGTCCCGGAGGTTGCAGTGGTTCGGGCGCGCGACTGCCCCCTCGGTTAACCTCGAAATGGCGCTGTGAAGGAGGCGTCGCCGATGGTGGAACTTCTAGCCGGGTTGATGAGTGATGAGAGCGGCCAGGGCATGGCGGAGTATGCGCTGATTATTACCCTGGTAGCGGTGGTCCTGGCTGGGCTTGTCGGAGTCATAGGTGTGAGGGCGGGAGATTTGTTGGGGCGGGCGATCGACGCCATGGAATAGGCGATAGCAGCGGTCCTGGCGCAGGTGGTAGTAATGGCACGGAGCTTGGTGGCACTGTTGGTCGTGGCGGCGGGGACATGGTGTGACTGCAGGGATAGGCGCATCCCGAATCGGCTGGTGACGGCGGGCATCGCGGCCGGCCTCGCGCTTGGACTCTTCACAGGGGGAGTCCACGGGCTGGTCGAGAGCGCTCTCGGACTCCTAACCGGGGCTGCCATTCTCTTCGTGCCCTTCGCCCTCGGATGGGTCGGCGCGGGCGACGTGAAGCTGCTGGCTGCCATCGGGGCGATTCTCGGCCCGAGGGGGGTCGCGTATTCGATCCTCTACGGTGCTGTCGCCGGCGGGGTCATGTCCGCCATCGTTCTCGTCAGGCGCCGCAGGTTGGGTATGACCTTGAACGCTATCGCCGTGGGCTTGGTGGGCTTCATCGTATACGTCATTCCCGGACTCATCGGCCGCACCAGGGGAGTCGTGCGCCCTTTCGAAGGCGCGGCGCACGTGCCTCACTCGGGAGCCGCCATCCCTTACTCGGCCGCCATCGGGATCGGTTTGGTCATAGCTATCGCTACGGGGTTCTCGTTGGTGTTTACGTGAGTCGGGAGGAGACGGGGACGAGCGCCAACAGGGTGACTAGCACACTTCTCTCCGTGGGACGTGCGCACTGTAGGACGCGCACATCACCTCACGCGGAATTGGTAGATGATCGGACAGTCCAGGAACTGGTGGATGATCGGACAGTCCAGCGTGCACCGGGCCGTACGCAGGCTGCAGCAGACCAGAGAGCGAGAGAGATGCGCCCTGCAGGATGGGCGAGCGAGGAGGAGGGAGGCGGAGCATGCTCTGCAATGAAGGCTTTTCTCTTCCGCGAGGCGACCGCGGCCAGGCACTGGTGGAGATGGCGATCGTACTTTCGGTTCTCCTCCTCCTGCTCACCGGGATAATCGAGTTCGGGAGGATCCTCAGCGCCCAGCTCGTCGTGGCTCATGCTTCGCGCGAGGGGGCGAGGATCGGGATCCTAGGCAAGAGCGATGCGGAGATAGTCAACAGGGTCCTCCAGGCGGCTGGCTCTCTGGATGAGAGCAGGATTGGGGTGGACGTCACGCCCACCCCATCCGAGCGGGTGCGCGGCGCGGAATTGAGGGTGGAGGTCAGCTACCTGGTTGATATCGTGGTTCCGCTGTTGAGCGAAATGCTGACCAATCCCTACCCGGTGCGTGGTGTCACAGTCATGCGTGTGGAGTAGCGTCCACTCCGAGTCGGGCGAACGGACGAACTGACGAGGAGGTGGCCGGGCCGATGGAGCCGATGGACACGGCCGCGTGCGAAGGGGAGAACCCGTTGGATGAGAGAGGAAGCGTCATAGTGTTCGTGGCTCTCGCGCTGACTGTCTTGCTCGGTTTGGCTGCGCTCGTGGTCGACCTGGGCGTCCTCTATTTCAACAGGGTGGCGCTTTCCAATGCGGCAGACGCCGCAGCCCTCGCCGGCGTGCAGGAGCTGCCCGAGAACCCCGGTCGTGCGGAGGCAGCGGCGGTGTCGTACGCGGTGAAGAACGGAGTGGAGGAAAGCAGGGTGACCACGGTCCTGACGGACAGCAGGAGCATCAAGGTCACCGTGTCCCGCACCGTTCCGCTAGGCTTCGCCAGGATCTTCGGCATGGCATCCAGTGACGTCCGCGCGAGCGCCAAGGCCACGATAGGCGCGGCCAGTGCAGTGCGCGGAGCGGCCCCGTTCGTCGTTCCCGACCAGGAGTTCTTGTACGGCGAGCAGTACGTCTTGAAGTACGGTGGCGGCGACGGAGAACACGGGAACTTCGCCGCCCTCGCCCTGGGCGGATGGGGCGCAGCCACCTACGAGAACAACATCAAGTATGGCTACCAGGGCTGGTTGCGCGTTGACGAATGGGAGGAGGTGTGGCTGGACACGGAGCCTGGCAATATGTCCGGCCCGACGGTGCGCGGGGTCACGTATAGGATATCCCAGTGCGACCACTTTCCGCCTTGCACGTTCGATCATTGCGCGAGAGCCTGCCCGAGAGTCGTGGTGGTGCCGGTGGCTGATTTCGACCCGGAAGAGCTTCACGGGCGAAGCCAAGTACGCTTGGTGGGGTTCGCCGCGTTCTTCCTCGAGGGTGTGTGGGGTCACGGGAACGAATGCGAAGTCACGGGCAGGTTCCTCAGATGGGTGGCGGATGGAGAGCCTGGCGGCGCGGGGTACTATGGCCTGGTCGCCAGCAGGCTGGAGGAATAGGCAAGCGTGTTCTGCGTCCTGTCTATGCGTCCTGTCTTTCGGATCCCAGAGTGGTACGCCATGCGCGTGCGATGGTCAACCTTGCCAGCCTCACGGATGGGCGCTAGCAGGTTTGCGCGGGCGAGGAAAAGGGGAGGTGGCTAAATGAAGGGCGGTAGGCTCACGATAGTGCTCGCCCTGATTCCCGGGCTCTTAGCTGCCGTTATGACCTACGTGTATATCAGCAACGCGGCGAAGCCCAAACCCGTCAGCGTGAAGAACGTGCCGGTGATTGCCGCCAAGGTGACGATAGCGCCCCGCACCAAGATCACGCCTGACATGATCTACGTGAAAGAAGTGCCAGAGACCGCCGTACACGCGAGGACGGCGCGCGACGCGGAGCACGTAATCGGGTTGTTCACCAAGCACGAGATACTCGAGGGCGAGCCTATAGTCATGGACAGGCTGTTCGGTGAGGATGAACCGGTGGGCCTCGTGTCTTCAGTCCCTCCCGACAAGCGGGCCGTGACCATCGCGGTCAATGAGGTGGTTGGGGTGGCGGGATTCGTGAAGCCGGGCGACCGCGTTGATGTCGTCGTGACCATGAGCGGTGACGCAGCGACAGGAAACGTGGCCTTCACCGCTCTCGAGGACGTAGAGGTCCTTGCGGTGGCGCAGGATACCGAGGACAAGAACCAGGGCAAAGCGAAGGTTTCCACAAGCGTCACTCTGGCCGTTACTCCGTCCGAAGCGGAGAAGCTGGCTCTCGCCGAAGAGATGGGGAGAATACGTCTTGCGCTGCGCCCCATCGTCGCCTCCGTTGCGAAGAGTTCGGGCGTTGTCGCCCGCGATCTTTTGAGAGGGGTTAAAGGTTGGTCGCCTCCCAGACCGGCAGATGAGGGCACCCCGCGGTCCGGTGCACCTGTGGTCTCCCCTGGGACGCAGTCCCAGGGACCCGCCGTGACCATAACGCGCCAGGCTCCCCCAACCCCTGTGGCGCACGGGCCGTCATCGCTTCCTCCTCAATCCGCCGGCACGGTCATTCCCATTCCCGAGCCCCAGGTGGTGGAGGTCATCAAGGGATCACAAAGGACCTTTGTCTCCTTGGGTGATAGCGGGGAGGCGACCAAACAATGATTTTACCTTGTTACCGCAGTGGAAGGAGATCGGTCAGTCTGAGAAGGTCCGCCCTCGTGGCCGTGGCTATCGCCTCGCTACTCATGGCGACCCCGGCCTCGGCCGCAAATGAAACGGTCGGCGCCTGGCAGGCCCAGCCGGAGCAGGCACAAGGGCAAGGACCGACACCACAGGCGTTGCAGCCAAGCGCGGCCGTGGCGAACCGCACTTTCGCAGTGGTGGTCGGGGAGTCGCGGATCCTACAGGTCAACGACCTTGTGAGAGTGGCGGTGGCCGATCCCAGTGTCGCCGATGTCGTTGTCGTGTCCAAGACAGAGGTCATAGTGAACGGGAAAAAGGAGGGTCGGACCACCCTCCACGTCTGGGACGCCTCGGGTCGCTCGAGCTACAACGTCCGAGTCTGCGTCGACAACGCCGATCTCACCCGCGAGATCGAAGAGACCATCGGGATGAGCGGCGTCACCGCGAGGTTCGCCAGATCGACGCTGCTCCTCGATGGCTTCGTCGAGACCGATGGAGATTCCGAGAGGGCCGAGAGGATAGCGAAGGCCTACGCGGACAAGGTGGTCAACCTCTTGACGGTTAGGCGCCCTGCCCTCCCACCTCCGCCGCCCGCCATCGATGCCGTGGAGGTCGAGTCGGCCATCGGTGTTCAGGGCGTATCCGTACGGGTAGTCAAGGACACCGTGATCCTGGAGGGACAGGTTGAGAGCGCTCTTGACGCGGAGCGAGCCGAGAAGATCTCGAGGATCTTCACGGCCAACGTGCTGAGCTTCGTCTCGGTGAGCCAGCCTCTGCCCCCTTCCGCCACAGGTGCGAGCGAGGAGGATGGTGAGCCGGTGGCTGCCGACCAGGCCGCGCCCCAGGTTCAAGGGTCGGCTTCGGCGGGTGAGGCTGGCGGAGCGAGCGGTGAGCGCGACGTCAAGGACGGAGCGGAGAAGGGGCCCGCGCAGTCATTGGAAGAATCAGCTGGCGCATCCGAGCCCGCCGCGCGCGAGCCCTCAGCAGTGCCCGAGGAGATCGACCCCGATGCGGCGCTGCGCGACATGGTGGCGGCGGCTGTGCGGGACCCCGCCGTCGAGATCACCGTGGTCAAGGGCACGGTGCTCCTCGAAGGACTGGTGCAGAGCGAATATGCCAAGCTGCGCGCGGAGACGGTGGCGCGGCTGTACTCTCCAAAGGTAGTGAGCATCATCCGCGTCGAGGAGGTTGCACCCGCACAAGCGGCTCCGGCCCATCAAGCGCCAAAGCCGCATCAGGAACCACAGCAGCCGGAGACGCCTGCGCCCGCGCCTGGGCCCGCGCCCGCCGCGCCCGTGCCCGCGCCTGGGCCCGGGCCTGCGCCAGAGGTCGCGCCGGAGTCGCCGGCTCAGAAGGTTGCAGCAGAAGAGCCGCGACTCGAGGACAGGGTCAGCGAGTACATCGGCGTGCCCACCGTGAGGGTGCGGTCGGTTGACGGCAAGCTGCTCCTCGAGGGCAGCGTCGCGTCGCAGAACGAACTCGAAAGGGTCAACAAGATAGCGGGCATGTTCAGCAGAGATGTCGTGAACCTCGTTGAGATGACCGACCCCGCGCAGGTCCTGTTGCAGGTGAATGTGGTGGAGGTGAACAGGGGTTCCCTGAAGAACCTCGGTGTGACGTGGGGCGGCGTGAACGGCGAACGAATCGAGCCCGGGTCGTTCCTGTTCGGTGAGGTGAGTTTTCCGCCTCTCCCGCCCCTACCCGGTGACTTGGAGACATGGGAGGCGTGGCGGAGTCTCATTCCGAAGGGCAGCCCCGTGGCGGAGATCTGGAGACTGAGCCCTATACGCGCAGTCCTCGATCTCCTGGTGAGCCAGGATGTGGCGGAGGTGCTTGCGGCGCCGTCCCTTCTCACGCTCAGCGGCAAGCAGGCGGATTTCCTCGTGGGCGGGGAAATCCCGGTGTACGTGGGGCAGAGCGACGGGAAGATCGTGTTCGAGTGGCGTCCGTACGGCATCAAACTGACCATGCTTCCCACCGTGGATGCGCGCGGCCGCATAGTCATAGACGTCCAGCCTGAGGTGTCTTCCCTGGACTGGAACAACGCTCTCGACGTAGGGGAGGCGGTCGTCCCCGCCCTGAAGGTGAGAAGGGCTTCGACGCACCTCGTAGTGGAAGACGGCGCGACCATCGCCATCGGCGGACTGCTCCAAAGCGCTGACGTGAAGGTAGCAAAGAAAGTCCCCCTGCTCGGAGACATTCCCATCATCGGTTCGCTCTTCAAGAGCGAGGAGTTCCAGAGAGGCGAGACGGAGCTAGTCATCCTCATCACCACCAAAGTGGTGAGGGCGGGTGACGTCGTCACGCGCGACATGATGGTGAAGCCCGAAGGATCGCGTGCGCCGGTACCCGCGCCGGCGGCCGCGAGGGGGCCGGGGGAGTGACGACCGTGTCGGAGCAGAGGATCAAGATTCTCATTGTGGACGATGTGGCCGAAACGCGGGAGAATCTGAGGAAGCTCCTGTCATTCGGACCCGGGTTCGTCGTGGCCGGGGAGGCCGAGAACGGCAAGGAAGCCATCGCCCTCGCGAAGAGGATCCGGCCGGACGTGGTCCTCATGGACATAAACATGCCTGTCATGGGCGGGATAGAGGCGACGGAGGCCGTGTCGGTGGAGGTGCCCACCACCACCGTGATAATCATTTCGGTGCAGGGAGAGTCGGAGTACCTCCGAGAGGCCATGGCGGCTGGAGCGCGCGATTACCTGATAAAGCCGTTCTCCGCCGACGATCTCATCAACACCATACGCCGGGCCTACGAGATGGACGCGAAGCGGCGCGCGAGGTTCGCCCCGGTGCCGATAGCCCAGCGCAAGACGGGAAAGATCGTGGCAGTGTTCAGCACCAAGGGCGGGGTAGGAAAGACTACCATCGCCACCAATCTCGCTGTTGAGCTCGCTAGCCACGGGCGAAAGAGCGTGGTCCTCATGGACCTCGACCTTCAGTTCGGGGACGTGGCGATCATGCTCGACTCCATCCCCATCCGCACGATAGCCGACATAGCGAAGGAGGAAGAGATCGACTCTGAGCTCGTGGAGGCGTGCCTGCTCACGCACAAGTCGGGTGTCAGGATGCTCGCGTCGCCGCTACGCCCGGAGCAGGCGGAGATAGTCACGGCCAAGCATGTGGAGGCGATCTTGTCGCTCCTTGCCGAGAGCTATGATTTCATCGTGGTCGACATGCCTCAAGGCCTCAACGACATTACCCTGGCCGCGCTAGACGCGGCTGACAGAATCCTGCTGGTGACGACCTTGGAGCTCCCAGCCATAAAGAATGCCAGGTTGTGCCTGGAGATCATGGAAGCTCTGGGATACGGCGAGGAAAAGGTGAGATTGGTAGTGAACCGGTCCTCGAGGGACATAGGTCTCAGCATCGAGGAAACAGAGAAGACACTCCGCAGGACCGTTGACATTCACATTCCGAGCGACGGAAGGGTGGTCGTGCCGTCCGTCAACAAGGGCGTGCCGTTCGTGACGAGCTATCCGTCGGCAAGGATATCCCAGACGATACGCGATCTGGCGCGGGAAGTGAGCGCGGCGGATGTCGATGAAAAGCCTGCAGCCCAGCAATCGGTGAGCGTGGCCGGGGCGGGCGCGGTCGGGATTGCCGGAGCGCCGCTGGCCGTGGCGGCAGCGGACGCAGGGGGCCGCGGTGTGCGGCGTCATGCGGGCATACCCGGGCGGATCTTCAGCCTCTTCACGGGCGGGTGAAGGTGAGCCATGTCTCTTCAAGCACGTCTCGAGAAGGCGCGGCTGACTCAGCAAGAGCAACAAGCGAAACAGGGCCAAACGAGGCCCGGCCAGGCAGGGGCGGCGACGAACTCGCGCCTCGGGCAGGGTCAGGCTGCCTTCCACGGCGGCGTCCAACCGCAGGACAGGGTGTTGCGCGTGCTAGAGTCCGCGCGGCTGGATGGAGCTGGGGCAGCGCAGCCTGAGCAGGCTCCCGCTGTGCCGAAGGAGGACCCGTACGCTGCGCTGAAGGAGAAGATCCACGAAAGACTCGTGAAGGAGATAGACAACGAGCTGCTGCGCAAGACCGACTCGCCGACGGACAGACAGAAGCTGGCGAGCGAGGTGGAGGCGGTGGCGTCCAAGGTGCTCGATGAGGAGCCGCTGCCACTCATCCGTTCGGAACGAGCGCAGGTGATCTCAGAGGTCATCGATGACGTGCTCGGGCTTGGGCCCATCACCCCCCTCCTCGAGGACGATTCGGTTACCGAGATAATGGTGAACGGTCCGAACAACGTGTACGTCGAGCGGAGCGGCAGGCTCGAGAGAGCGAGGGTGTGTTTCCGCAGCGCGGATCACGTCATGCACATAATCGAGAGGATCGTCTCGCCTCTGGGGCGGCGGATAGATGAGGCAAGCCCCATGGTGGACGCGAGGCTGCCGGACGGGTCGCGTGTGAACGCGATCATACCCCCTATTTCCCTGGTCGGACCGTGCATCACCATCCGAAAGTTCGCGCGCGAGCCGTTCACCATAGACGATCTCGTGAGGTTCGGAACCCTCACGCGGGAAATGGCGCAATTCCTTGACGCGTGCGTGAAGGCCAGGTTGAACATCGTGGTCTCGGGCGGCACAGGCAGTGGCAAGACGACGACGCTCAACGTGTTGTCGTCGTTCATACCCCACGACGAACGCATAGTCACCATCGAGGATGCGGCTGAGCTGCAGCTTCGCCAGGAGCACGTGGTTACGCTCGAAGCCAGACCTCCGAACCTCGAGGGGAAGGGCGCCATCGCCATAAGGGACCTTGTCAGAAACGCCCTGCGTATGAGGCCCGACAGGATAGTCGTCGGCGAGGTGAGGTCAGGCGAAGCGCTGGACATGCTTCAAGCCATGAACACGGGCCACGACGGCTCCCTCACCACGGGCCATGCGAACTCCCCCCGAGACATGCTCGCGAGGCTGGAAACGATGGTGCTCATGGCGGGGATGGACTTACCGCTCAGGGCGATTCGAGAACAGATCTCGTCTGCCGTCGACCTCATAGTGCACCAGGCAAGGCTGCGCGACGGCAGCCGCAAGATCACGCACCTCACCGAGGTCCAGGGCATGGAGGGCGACGTCATTACGATGCAGGACATCTACGTTTTCGAGCAAACGGGCGTGGACGAGCAAGGCAGGGTGACCGGAAGGTTCAAGGCCACCGGAATCAGGCCGAAGTTCCTGGAGCGGTTCGAGGCGATGGGAATTCCGCTGCAACCGGGCATGTTCGTGGATTTCCTATGAGGGACGGCTGAACGGGAAAAGCGCAAGTGAAGGAGAGCAGGTTATGCCGGGCCACGTACTTGCTGCCGCGGTGTCGGCGCTCGTGTTCATCTCGGTCGCCCTTGTGGCGCACGCCATACTGCAGGCCGCCGGCGAACGGCGGTCTGGCACGTGGCGTCTCGCGCGCCTTTGGGGCGCGTCCTCGAAGACGCCAGGCGGCCGTCAGGCGGGCGGGACCGGGGGCGTCGGCGGTGCGGTCGCAGGTGGGAGTGGGAGCGGGACCGGGACCGGAGCCGCGGGGACCGGGAGCAAGGGCAGAAGACAGATCGCGAGGAGCCAGGGACAGCTCGTAGCGGCACTTCGTCCTGCCCTCGCATTCCTCGGCAAGGCGTTTGAGAGAGGCGCCTACGCGGACAAGGTAGAGCGGGAACTCGCTCGAGCGGACATTCCCCTGAGAGGGTCGGAATTCGTAGTCCTCAACCTCGTTGCCGTCCTCGCCGGGCTCGTCCTCGGTGTCATATTCACGCGGACGGTGATTGTCTCCGTGGCGCTTGGGATGGCGGGCGGGTTCCTTCCAAACATGTACATCAAGTGGAAGCAAGGCCAGAGGCTGGGAAGACTCAACGGCCAGATAGCAGACGCCCTCGCCATCATGGCAAACTCGCTGCGGGCAGGTTACAGCTTCCTGCAAGCGATGGACATGGTATCGCGGGAGATGTCCCGGCCGATCTCCGATGAGTTCTCCGCTGCTATGAAGGAGATGAGCCTCGGGGCCCCTACGGAGGCGGCCCTTACCTCGCTTGCGGACAGGGTGGGGAGCGAGGACCTCGAGCTCGTGGTTACAGCTGTCCTCATCCAGCGACAGGTGGGCGGGAACCTCGCGGAAGTGCTCGACAACATAGCCCACACGATCAGAGAGCGGGTGAGGATACGCGGCGAGATCAGGACGCTCACCGCGCAGGGCAGGCTGTCCGGGATAATCATCGGGATCCTGCCCGTAGCGCTCGGGCTCCTACTCTATGCTATGAATCCAAGCTACATAATGCTGCTGTTCACCCATCCGATAGGACGGGTAATGATCGTCATGGCCGCCATCGGCGAGGCCGTTGGGGCGATGGTGATCAGGAGAATAGTCACTATCGAGGTGTAGGGCGTAGGGGGGAAGCGGAAGAGTGGCTCTTCTGGTGTCATCGCTCGTGTTTGTGAGCGTAACGGCGATCGCCATGTGGTCCATGGGGATGGGTCAGCGAGAACCCACTGCGGACGAACGGCTCAAGCGCCTAGCCGTGCTCACGCGCGTTCCCAGTGAGCGCGAGAAGAAGCTGGCTCGGCCGCTCAGCGAGCGGCTCTTGGGTCCGGTGGTGCGGTTCGTCAACGATCTCATCATATCTGTCACCCCCAAACACGTCGTGGACGCGGTCAAGGAGAAGCTCGACGTTACCGGGAACCCATGGAACATGACGCCCGGCGACTACATCCTGATGCGCGTTATCACGCTTGCGATCATCCCGCTGGCCGGGTTCGGGCTTGCGCTTCGCTTGGGTCCAGGCACTGCCGCGCTGCTGGCGTTCGTGCTGGCAGCCCTTGGATGGCTCGTTCCCGAGATGATGCTACAGTCGAAGAAGAGGGATCGCGAGAAGCAGATCCGCAGGTCGCTCCCGGACGTGCTCGACCTCCTCACGGTGAGCGTTGAGGCGGGGCTGGGGTTCGACGCTGCCCTCGCGAAGGTCGTTGAGAGGAAGAAAGGGCCCCTTGCCGAGGAGTTTGCCTTCTTGCTGCAAGAGATCCGCATGGGAAAGCCAAGGAGGGACGCCCTCCGGGAGCTCTCGGAGCGCGTCAAGATCGACGACATCACGTCGTTCATAGCATCAGTCGTCCAGGCGGATCAGCTCGGGGTGAGCATAGCGAACATCCTCCGCATACAGTCGGCCCAGGTGCGAACGAAGAGGCGCCAGCAGGCGGAAGAGGCGGGCATGAAGGCTCCGATCAAGATGCTCTTCCCGCTGGTCTTCTTCATATTCCCCACGCTTTTCGTGGTGCTGCTGGGGCCGGCCATAATCCAGGTGGCGACGACGTTCATGACGACTTTCTGATGGGTCCATCATTACGCGGGCGGGGCGGAAGATGGAGACTAGGCGGTGGAACTTGGCCTTGTCGATGACGGGCAGCGCGTGCTTTGGCGCCATAGGGAACGCCGTTTCTTCGGTCTTGCCATCAGGAGTGGACATCAACGAAGGACAGGAGCGGGCGACGCGCTCAAAGGTCGCCGTGGTGAATGTGACCCGCTCGGTCGCGCTGGCGACCAGGGCCGAGCTGGCGCTCTCGGGAAAGATGCGCGCGCGCGGGCTGCTCGGAAGGACCTCGCTGAGGGACGGGGAGGGGCTCGTCATAAGGCCGTGCCTGGGGGTTCACAGTTTCGGGATGAAGTTCGCTATCGACGTCGCGTACGCGAACGACGCCGGCACGGTAGTGTGTGTTCTCTCGCCGCTCGTCCCGGGAAAAGCCGGTCCCGTGGTGCGCGAGGCGAGGTGGGTGGTGGAGCTCCCCGAGGGGGTGCTCGCCCGCACCGGTACGGTGGTCGGCGACAGGCTACAGGTATTCTACTATCGGTAGACCGGACGGGTTGACGGTCACGGGCGAGAAGACGCTTTCCTCCTGCGAGCGCTTGGCGGCAGGGCGCGGTGCGCCCCGCCGTCTTTTCGTCCGGATGTCCTGACCCGGCAAGACCGGTGCACAGGCTCCTCCGGCGTTGCGGCGACGCGCGCGGCGACGCGTGAAGGAAGGCAGGTCAACGCGGGAGGAGTTTGGGGTGGAACGCGGAAAGAGAGGAAGGACCGATACATCGGAACGAAGCTGAGAGAGGAGAATCTCTATTGGTCGAGTCTTGGAGTGAGTGGGTCTCCATTGTGTCCAGGGAGACTCTCGTGTTTCTTACTGCGATGATGCCCGTCATCGAGCTGCGCGGCGCCATTCCCCTGGGCATCTCGCTGGGTATGAGCCCACTCGAGACATGCGCTGTGGCCGTGCTCGGGAACCTGGTTCCCGTGGTTCCTGTGATGCTTTTCCTTCGGTACGCCGCGAGTTGGCTACGGCGATTCGCGTCTGTCCGGCACGCGACCGACTGGTTCTTCACCCGCACGAGGGCAAGGAGCCGAATTGTTCAGAAATACGGCCCGATCGGGCTGGTGCTGTTCGTGGCTGTGCCGCTTCCGTCCACCGGCGCTTGGACGGCTGCAGTCGCCGCGTTCCTGTTCGGCATAGGCATCAGGAAGGCCTTTGCCGCGATCTCCCTGGGTACGGTCCTTGCCGGGGTGATTGTCACCGGCCTGAGCCTGAGTATGGCGTGACTTGAGTATGCTTGCCCCATGCACCGGTGAGGGCCCGCACTTCCCGCACACGCCCACGGTTACCTCGGAATCGGCGCGAGCGAACGGTCACTGACCGGGAGTCTGACGCGGTCGCATTGCCCGGAGCCCCGCGGCGTCCCTTCACCTCGTCACGCTCGTCACGACGATGAGGTCTTTTTCTTGCCGTCTTTCTGTTGCCGCTGTCACCACTCTGCCGCCAGACCACGGCTGTTCGCCCACCCGGAACTCGTGATCCCTCCGAACTCAGTTTCCCGGTTACGACACGTCGATCCTCAGGCATATAAGCCTCGTCCAAGCATACGGATTAATGAGGTTGGCGTGGCGCCGGGTAGGTCCGCGTGGCGCCATGGCAAGTGCCAGAAGGGCGGGCGTTTCGCGGAGCGGAGCAGACGTGAATCTGAGAGGGGGCAGGTTTCGCTGTGGCTGAGCTTGAGTCGTGGCAGGGACATCGAGACACGGCTGGGGAGAACGGCGTTTCGAGGACGGCGTGGTGGCGCCGCAACACGATGGGGGCCGGGACCCTTCGACTGAGTCGAGCGCCGCATGGTCCAGGCGGGGCGGGCCGCGACATTGCGCGCAGGCTGGTGATCGCCGCTTTGCTGGCGGTGGCGGCGGTGGGAGCGCCGTTCGGCTGCGAAGGGGCGCTGGCGGGCGCGCAGTCAGAGACGGTCGAGGCGGCACCGCTGTCCGACGTCCATGTGGAGACCTACGTGGAGACGCTCGATATCGTGCGTTCTCCGGATCTGCACGTGTTCGGCTTCATCCGCGAAGGTTGCATGATGGTGCCGGTCAGACCGACGGCGGAGGCGTACGGGGCAATAGTGCACTGGGTGCCGGGCGTCGGCACGCTGGTGGACGGGCACCTGACAAGGAGCGTGATAGTGCTTGGCCAGGCGTACTGCCCTGCGAGGGAGCTCGCAACGATCCTGGGGTGCTGGGTCGAGTGGAACGAGACGTCGAGGGCGGTCGTCCTAACGAACGGCGTTCAGAGAGTGGTCGTTTCGGTGCCGGCGGCCTCGTGCGACGAGGAACCGGTGACGTGTCCAAGCCCGGTCTCGTTGGCCCCGGCGTTTCCGAGATTCGCGGTGTCCGAGAGTGACCCTCTTCCTACAGCGGGCGCTCCGGATGGTGTTCCCCAGGCCGGGCTGCCGGTCGCGACCTTGACCACACCTGTCGTCGTTATCACGTCTGTGGCCTCTGGACCCGTCTCGCCCACGAGAGACGGTCAGGAGAGCGATCTTGCCGATCCTCGTGGGCTTGATAAGCGGCCTTCCGCGGGCAGGATCGCCCTCACGTTTGACGACGGCCCCGACGCCGTATATACGAGAAGGATCCTCTCGGTCCTCGAACGATACGGAGCGAAGGCCACTTTCTTCCTCATCGGCAGCCAAGTCGCGCGCTACCCCTCGATCGTCCGCGAAGTGGTCGCGGCAGGGCATGAGTTGGGGAATCACGGTTACTCACACTCGCGCCTCACGACGCTCCCGCTCGAAGCCGTGCGCCGCGAGATCTCCAGGACGCAGGAAGCTGTTAGGTCCGCCGCCAGCGTCACACCGAGATGGTTTCGCCCGCCGTACGGCAGCTACGATGAGGAGGTCCGGCGGATAGCGAAAGACGAGGGCGCCGCGACGGTCCTGTGGACTCTCAACCCCGATGACTGGAGGAACCCCGGTCAGGCGGCCATCGTCCGGCGTGTGGTGTCCGCCGCGAAGGATGGAGCGATCGTCCTGCTGCACGTGCGGGAGCAGACGGCCAATGCGCTGCCCGCCCTCATAGAGGAGCTCATGTCGCGAGGCTTCGAGTTCGTCCCTTTGAGCGGAATCCTCGGCGCGACCGGCAAGAGGCTCGAATCTCCCGGGCGTCCCCAGGCTCCAGCGGGCCCGTCCGGCGACGGGAGAGCCGCTCCCGCGACGTCTGAGGGCACCCAAGGAGATTCCGGGAGCGGCGCCTCGGGTGCCGACGGCGTGGCGCCCGGACCGCCGGCGGCCTACGGCGCGTCCGAGATCGCACCGTGATGAGGGTCGCGGGACTGGAGAGCGCCGGACGGAGCAAGCCGTGTTGCGCGAACCGTGGCTGCGAACGCCGCAAGCGCGGTGAGCAGGGTGGGTGGTGGGCATCCCTGCCGGCCGGCGTTTACTCGGTCCACGGTGTATGTTAAAATGAGGAAGCCAAGACACCAACGTCCTCCCAGGCAGTGGCTCGGCACGCCCAGGGAGCGGCTCGCCACGGAGGTTGGACATGCCTTCGATCAAGGGCACCGTGGAACGGATCACATACCGGAACGACCAGAACTTCTACACCGTGGCCAGGCTCACGTGCACTGAATGGGACACCGGACGCGACGGAAGCCGGAACGTCCCTGAGGCGAAGGCGCCGCGCGGCGGGGCATCGGGCCGGCCGGCGCTTCCCGTGACAGTGGTGGGCACGTTCCCGTTCATCACAGTGGGAGAGAAGCTCCTTCTTCACGGGGAATGGGTGGACCATCCGAAGCACGGACGCCAGTTCAAGGTGGAGAGCTACGAATCGATCGCTCCCGCCACACTGAAGGGCATCGAAAGGTACCTGGGGTCGGGCCTCATAAAGGGCATCGGCCCCGCGACCGCGAAGAAGCTGGTATCACACTTCGGCCTCGACGCTCTTGACGTCATCGAGCGTGAGCCCGAGAGGCTCACCGAGGTCGAGGGCGTCGGCCCGGTGAAGTCGGCCGCGATAGCCCGCGCCTTTCAGGAGCAGAAAGAGATACGCAAAGTCATGGTGTTCCTGGCGGGGCACGGTGTCAGCCCGGCGCTTGCCATCAAGATCTTCCGGCGGTACGGCGACGCCTCCATCCAAGCCGTGCGCGAGAATCCCTACAGACTCGCGGACGAGATCTACGGGGTTGGTTTCAAGACCGCGGACAAGATCGCTGCTGAGTTGGGTATTGAGCCGACCGCGTCGGAGCGGGTCGCCGCAGGCGTCATGTATGTCCTCAACGAGCTTGCCGCTGACGGGCACGTATACTATCCCGAGGAAGCGCTCCTTGGCGAGGCCGCCGAGGTGCTCGGCGTCGAACGAGACCTCGTCGCGAAGGCGCTGCCGGACCTCGAGGAACGAGGCGCGATCGTTCGAGACGAGGTCGGGGGAGAGAAAGCCGTGTACCTGGCGTATCTCTATCGGGCTGAGACCAGCGTGGCCACTAGACTTGCGGAACTCGCTCGCTACCCGTCGAACCCTCTTTCGGTGGACGTGACAAGGCTCTTGGCGGAAGTGAGGCGCCGCGACGGGGTCCAGCTCAGCGCGGAGCAGCAGGCGGCGGTGGAAAAGGCGACAAAGAGCGGGGTTCTCGTCCTGACGGGTGGTCCGGGCACGGGAAAGACCACCACAGTCCGCACGCTGCTGAGAGTGTTCGAGGCGGCGGGTCTGCGGATAGCGCTTGCCGCGCCGACCGGGCGCGCCGCAAAGAAGCTTGCCGAGACCACGAGGCGTGAGGCAAAGACGATCCACCGGCTCCTCGGAGTGAGTTTCGGACAAGGGCAGATGTCATTCGAACACAACGAGGGCGCTCCCGTCGACGCGGATGTGCTAATCCTGGACGAGACATCCATGATAGACATCCAGCTCATGAGCTACTTTCTGGCGGCGGTCAAGCCCGGTGCCAAGCTGATCCTGGTGGGCGACGTGGACCAGCTGCCGTCTGTGGGGCCCGGATCCGTGCTCCGTGACGCGATCTCATCAGGCACGGTCGAGGTGGTGAGGCTCACGGAGATATTCAGACAGGCGAGGACGAGCATGATCGTGACGAATGCCCACCGCGTCAATAGGGGCGAGATGCCTCTCATGAACAGGAGCTTCACGGAGGGTGGCAAGGCCGACTTCTTCTTCATAGCGGAGGAAGACCCCGAGAAGGTCGCGGCGTTGGTCAGAGACCTCGTTACGCGGCGTCTGCCGGCGTACGTCAAGTGCGATCCCATCGATGACATCCAAGTCATGGCGCCGATGCGGAGGACGGTCACCGGGGTCGAAAACCTCAACACAGTGCTGCGCGACGCCCTCAACCCCGCCGGCCATGGCAAACAGGAGATCCGCATGGGCGGGTTCGTGCTCCGCGAGGGCGACAAGGTCATGCAGGTCCGCAACAACTACGACAAGATGGTGTTCAACGGGGACATCGGCCGCGTGGTGAAAGTGAACCCAGAGGACCAGGAAGTCGTGGTTGCGTTCGTGGAGCCCGACGGCGTGCGCCGCGTCACTTACGAGCAGCACGAAATGGACGAGCTCGTTCTCTCCTACGCGATCTCGGTCCACAAGAGCCAGGGCAGTGAGTACCCGGTGATCGTGATGCCGATCACCACCCAACACTTCGTGATGTTACAGCGAAACCTCCTCTATACCGCCATCACCAGGGCGAAGCGCCTCGTGGTGCTGGTGGGCACCTGCAAAGCCCTCGCCATCGCCGTCAAGAACAGCACGCAAGACCGCCGCTATTCGGGGCTGGCGGAAAGGCTCGCCAGGCTGCGCCGATAGCTGCGGCATCGAGCTGTTCTCACTTTGTGGCCGAGCGGCCCGTCCACCACTGTATACGGCTGTAGGCACGTTCCCACCTCCGGACAGTTCCCTCTGACCGCCATCATTGCAGTGTAGCCGGACGATGATGCCCCACCTCCGACTTCCACGGTGTCTACGCAAGTCATCGCACGCACGTTCCCAACGTCGGTCGAGCCCGCTTCGCTCGGCCCTCAAGGCCAGCGTGGGCGGGCTTTCGTGTTCTCGCCGCCGAGCGGATGACGCAAGGCACGGCTCTTGCGGAAGAACGCCCTAGGACGGCGGTTGCTCGTATGTACAAAGGCCGTCATGAGCACGGACTCGTGGACACGCGAGGAGGGCTACCAATGGTGCGGCGGCGGACACTCCTGGGGGCGCTTGTCGGAATACTCCTGCTTGGTTTCGTAGCCCCGCCGGTTTTCGGGGACTCCCTCACCGTCTACAGACTGGAGCCATCCAGCGGATGGGTTGAACTCCCGCCGGTCAACCCGTACGCCGCGGCGATGGGGGAGGCCCCTCTACAAGGCTGGAGCAACGCTGGGTCAGTGTCATGGCCGGTGCGGGCGACCGCGACGTTCGAGCCGGACACGCAAAGGGCTGAGCTCAGCGTGCAGTTCATCCCGGTGTCCGGTGACATCCGGACCAACGCGACTAACCTCTTCATCGCTCCTCTGGGCAGGCGCCTCGAGTGGAGGATGGTCGTAACGGTGAGAAACCCCAACGACATCCCGATGAGAGACGTCAAGGTGCGGGACGAGTTCGGGCGGGCTTTTCGTGCGTCGCTTGCGGGCAAGTCGGCGGGGGAGGCCCGCATCGAGGGCGACGACCCTGCTGCCAGGTTGCCTCTTTGCCCGACGTTCGTATGGGACGTCGGGGATCTCGGCCCCGGGGAGGCCGCGAGGGCGGAAGCCAGCGTGGTGACCACCCGCGACCGTGACGGGAACATGCAGTTCTCTCGTCCTGGGATATACTCCATTGACACGGGCGCGCGCCTCACCTACACCCTCGCTGGAAAGAAGCAAGTGCGCAACGCAGGCTGCGGCAGCGTGATTGCTCGCAAGGACATGGGCGCCCTCCGCAGCGAGGGGCCGCCGTTCGACGTTGATGCCGACCCCATTGCAGGCGGGGGCACAGGCGCGGGATCCGTCGTGCCCGTCCTGCCCCCCATAGTCGGCGACGGGCCGGACGTGCGCGCGGTCATCACGCGGGTCGCCCAGGAGGCCCAGGACGTCGGCACGCGAGACATCTCACCGTGGACGCCGATGTTCTACCTTGTCGCCGCGGGCGAGACGCCCAACATCAGTGAAGACGGGGGCAAGTTCGTGGTCCCACCGGGGGAGTACGCAGAGTGGAAGGTGACCGTGACGATCGCAAACCCCTGGAACCTTCCCGGGTGGGATCACTGGGACATGAACCTGTACTTTGGGGCTGAGCTCTCGGTCGAGGAGATCTCGAGAACGGATCCGGTGACCGGCGACACGTTCAGCATAACCCGCGCGTCGCCCACCGACCCGGTCCACGTCTCATGGCAGTGGTCAGGCGACCCGTCCGAGTTCCCTCCGGGCTCGCAGGCTGTGGTGGAACTCAAAGTGTACACGGCGGGGTACGCTGCCTTAGGCGAGTACGAGTTCGTAAGATCCGCAACGTTGGGGTGGACCTGGCCCCCTCACGGGTCGGGCGGAGCCTGGCTGGGCAGCATAAGCGTGGTAGCGAGCCCGACGGCGGACGTAAGCCTCAGCTCCACCCGGCAGGACTGGCGCGTGCGGAAACCCGGGACGTACGCCGCGCTCGCTACGGAGATGAGCTTCACTGGCGTGGGCAAGCTAACAGTTGACTTCTCGGGTTTTACGAACCTTGCGCAGCAGGACGGCGGGCCGGACTTCATCCGCGCGTGGTACGGGTTCGGGAACGACCTCGCCGCGGTGGAGACCTCGGGATGGATAAGCGCGAACGACCTGAACCTGGACGCCAACTCGCGCGGTCCGATAACGCTCGACCCGTCAACCCCCGTCACGCTGAGGATGTGGTCCAAGATAGACGTGGGCGAGGAGGACATGTCGAGCGAATACGAGGATGTGGGGGTGGTAACGTTCATCGTGAGCAACAACTAGCGTGAGCGATGTCCGGTCTGACGAAAGAAGCACGCCTGGCGCGGGAGGCCGCTCGAAGGCGCACGTGAAAAGCCCGGTTCCACGGAAGGCGGAAACAGACTGTGCGGTGCGGCTGCCCTGCACATCATCCGGGCGTGTCGTGAAGGCCCGTTTGAGACGCCGACCGAAGCTTGGGCATCGGGAAGGACTCGCCAAGGCACCGTTGGACTCGGAATGGAGCGGGTGGGGCTTGGAACAAGTCCGCGCGGGCGCGGGCTCGCAGGCTATGGGACGCGAACCGCGGAGAAGCCACTCTGGAGATGTGTAAAGAGACGCTGCTCGAGCGTCGAAAGGGTCCCAAGAAACCTACAAGGAGGTTGAATCCCGAATATGAAGAGGATGGTTTTGGTACTGGCGCTCATGGCGGTGCTTCTGGTGCCCGCCGCCGCCCTGGCGTATAACCCGGGGGTGCCGCTCCCGGATGGTGCGGCTGAAGTAGAGACATGGTATCTCAACAACGCCGGGCAGTGGGTCTCGCAGGGTACCGGGAATGCCGCGGCGCTGGCACGCTGCTGGTCGAGCGGCCCCGCTAGCGGAGCGTGCAACGCAGAGAGCTGGGTGATCGACGTCACGCACCACGCGTCGGTCGCTCAGTGGATCGACTGGTCCATAGGCGGCACGAGATGGGACTGGCGCATCAGGAAGCCCGGGACGTACGCCGCGGACTGCATCAACTTCACCATAAAGAGCAACAATGACGTGGCTGTCCAGTACGACGGCTTCGCCGATCTCGCCTACCTCGAGCAAGGCGAGGGCGTGAAGCAGACCATAGACACGTACTACTCCTACGGCGCCACGCTTGCCGAAGCCCAGTCGAGAGGCTGGGTCAGGGCGAGCGCGCTCAACGACAGCGATGACTTGCTAGAGGACAGCGCGGGCCTCCACGCGGGCCTGAACTTCAAACTCTGGAACAAGATCGTCGTTGAGAACTGCAACTCGTCCTGCGAGTACGAGGACACCGCCACGATAACCCTCGTGCTCCAGAACGTGAAGCATTGGATCGATGCCGAGTCTGGCAACTTCGCGCAGGTCCAGCAGTAGCCGTCGCCGTGACGGGCGACTCCGAGTCCCGCCCTTTGGATGAGACGAGGCCAAGCGGAGTCCTTCCTGGACGCCCTGTGTCACCTGGAAAGGTGAGCCTTGCGCGATACACGGGAAGAACAGGGGTGGCGGCCTGCCACCCCTGTTCGGACCAGAGAGGAGATAGACCCATGATGGTTCCTCATTCATCGAGTCGTGACTGCCCTGGCGGACTCAGTCATGAGAGAAGCAGGGCTCGCCGCATAATGCTCAATGTGGTTCTTTCGTCGATCGTCGCCTCAATGCTCGTGGGTTGCCTGGTCGGCACGGCGCGAGCCCAGGTGTCCATCAGCCTCACGCCGCTCCTGATCGAGCTTGCCGGGGCGCCGGGCGAAACCAAGTCCTTCAACATCCTGCTCGTGAACGAGAGCAAGGCCGCGACCGCGCATTTCCGGGTGTTCGCGACAGACGTGATACAGAGATCGAACGGCGACTACCGCGTCGTCGAGCAGGGCGAGTCTGAGTACTCGTGTGCCAGGTGGATCAAGCTGTCCAGGGAGGAGGCGACGCTGGGCCCGGGCGAAGCGCTCTCCGTCGACGGCAAGCTCGCTATCCCGAGAGCTGTCTATGGCGGGCGGTACGCGGCGGTAGTGTTCGAACTCGCCCCTGAGAAGAGGAAGGACGGGGAGGAGGTCTTTGCCTCCGCCGAGTTCGTGCAGAGGTTTGCCACCGTCATCGAGGTCTCGATCCCCGCGCCCAGGGTGCGAAAGGCCCTCAGCGTGTCGGGGTTCAGCGTGCGGGCCGCCGCGGAGAACCCGAGATATGCAGCGGCGTACGGCAACGATGCGCTGATCCTCGTGGGTGAGGTGAGGAACGAAGGGAACACGCACGTCTTCGCGCGCGGGTCCCTGACCCTCAGGGACGGCTCGGGCAAGCGCCTGCGTCAAATACCGCTTGGGTCTGGGCGCGGCCTGGTGCTTCCTGAGGCAACCGTGAACCTGGTCTCGGTGCTTCCTTCCGGCCTTGCGCCGGGCAACTACATCGCGGACATTTCCGTGAAGTACGGCGGCATGCGGCCGGCGCTCGCGAAGGTGCCTTTCACGGTGTCTTCGAGCGGAGCTGAGACGAGAGGCGCTGGAGGCGAGACGAAGCTGGCTCCGTTCAGCGTGGAGCCGGCGAGCCTTGACCTCACGTACCCTGCCGGCGCCGTGGCGGCCAGGTCGATCGTGGTCAAGAACGAATCCGACGTGCCCCTCCATGTCGAGGGCAAGGCGCTGCCGCTCGCTTATGACGAGGAGGGCGAGCTCGTGCAGGACGAGTCCACGCTCGCGGCCACGCCCTCCAAGTGGAGCTGCGCGGGCTGGATCGAGCTCAAGCCCTCCAGCATGGACATCCGGCCGGGCGGCCAGCAGGTCGTGCGCGTCACCATAAGCATTCCGAGGGACCAGGCCGGCGGCAGGTACGCGAACCTCGTGTTCACCGCCACGCCTTCGGGAGAAGGAGGCGGCGCGGGGCGCGGCGAGGCGGGCAGCCGCGCGAGCGCGGAGACCCCGTCGCCTCGAGAGACTCCGGCGTGGGCCGGTGAAGCCGGCGCGGTGGTGTCCCTTACCGTTGGCAAGCAAGTGGAGAAGATCGCGGAGCTGTCAGAGCTCAGGATCGAGGACGGCGGTCCTTCCGTAGGTTTGATATTCAGCACGGTGTTCAAGAACACCGGGACCACCCACGTCAAGCCGCAGGTCACGTTCGGGATAAAGAGGCATGTCGTCCCGGAATCCGTCCCCGGGGTGGAATACGTCGGCCCCGGATCGTGGGAAGACGTGGATTCGGTAGACCTGGGCGAGCTGGAGAACACGGTCCTCCCGGGAGGAACGAGGCTGCTTCGCGCGGGGTACGCGCGCGCTCTCGAGTCGGGGAGGTACATGGTCGAGGTAACCGTTAGGTACGGCGGCAAGGCACCGCTATATGTGTCGAGGGAGTTCGAGGTACGGCAGCCTTGACGGCCGCGCGCATCTTACCGGCGGGGCGCGTGAGCCCTGGCCGAGTCTAGGCTGATTTGCGAGGAGGAATCACGGATGAATGGGTCAAGACGTTCCGTGCGGGGCAGGCAGACCCTACCCGGGAGACTGGCACTAGGGCTCGCGCTGGCGCTTGCACTGGCGGTCATCACGATGGCCCTGCCGCAGGCATCGATGGCTCAAGAGCCTCTGGTGAGCAACGTGTTCGACGGGGCGGACATCCTGAGCGTCCTGCGCGACGTCTCCGCGCAGACCGGGGTGAACATCATCGCCGACGCAACCGTCCAGGGGTGGGTCACGGTCGAGCTCGACGAGGTTCCCTTGGAGAAGGCGCTGGAGATGATAGTCGTGCCGCTCGGGTACACGTTCGTCAGGGTGGGGGATTACTACATCGTCGGATCGGCTGACGTCAAGAACCCGAGCTTCCCGCTGTTGACAACCACCGAAGTCATCAAGCTCAAGTACGCGAAGGCGGAGAACGCCGCCAAGCTGCTCTCGGACTTCTTCGCTCCATACGTCAAGGTAGGCGCGGCCGATAACGTCCTGGTAGTCACGGGCTCCGCGGGCCTCGTGCGACGCATCATGGCCGACATCGAGAGAATAGACAGACCGGCGCCCCAGGTCATGCTGGAAGCGCTCGTCATGGAGATATCGTCTGACAGCGGGAAGTCCTTCGGTGCCGACTGGCGTTACGAGGGCAGCGGCGGAGAGTCGGATCCGACCGTGCCTGCCTCCGGCTTCGTGGACTTCGTGTCGGGTATATGGGGAGCGAAGTACAACGTGGCAGGAGGCCTCGAGCACATCATCGCGTCAATGAAGGTCCTTCTGGATTCGGGGAAGGCCGAGATACACGCGACTCCGAGGATCGCCACGATCGATGGCGAGCGCGCGGAGATCTTCCTCGGCAAGGACAAGTACTTCACGGTGACGACGGGTACCAACAGCGACACCACAACAAGGCTAGAGTCGATACGAACGGGCATTTCGCTCAAGTTCACGCCGCGGGTGTCGGAGACCGGCGAGATCCTGGTGAAGATCGAGCCGGAAGTGAGCGACGCGGTGGAGACCGCGGACGGCCTGCCCATCGTGAACAGGCGCACGGCCTCGACATCGATCAGGGTGAAGAACGGCGAGACCATAGTCATCGGAGGCCTCAAGCTGAAGTCGGAGTATGAGGCGAAGACAAAGGTGCCGCTGCTCGGCGACCTACCCATCCTCGGTCTCCTCTTCAGCAGCACGAGGAGGGCGTCCACCGAGACCGAGGTCGTGATATTCATAACGCCGACGATCATGGAATAGGGCGCAGAGATCGTCCGATGAGCACAGACCACGAGCCTGGGCTCGCGGCTTGGAGGTCGCGCGTCCAGGTCGGCTCGGGTCGGAAGGGCCGAGGGCGGGCAACGGCCGGGCTGCCGGGCGAGGTCTCGTCGTCCGGCCTTGCCGGTTTCTGGGGCCGAGAGTTCCGCCGAGAGTTCCAGGGGCAGGGGCCCGCCGTCCGCCGTTCCCGCGCGGTCCCGGCAACCCGGACAAGGTCGGTCAAATGCTGTCTTGAGCGAAGGAAGGGGGAAGAGGGCGTGACTGGGATGAAGGTCTGTCGCGGACCCGGTCGCAAGCCTAGCGATGCGCGCGGTTTTTCGTTGGCCGGCGGAGGACGATGTCCTCTCAATCCGATCAAGATCGCGGCCCGGCGGCTCGCGTCGGCCATGCTCCTGATGATGCTCGCGGTAGTGCTATCCGGCGTAGGGCTATCCAACGTGGCCGCGGCAGGCAACGATTACAGCTTCATGGATCCATTCGGGTTCGCTGACGCGCGCCTCATGGGCATGGGTTATTCGTACGTGGCGGTGTGGGACGCGCCCAACCCTCTCTACTCGAACCCTGCCTCGTTTGGACTCGGCAAGGACTCGCTCGTGTTTTCGCTCGGAGGTGGCTGGACGGACGGCACCGACCCGGACAGCTTCAAGTTCATCGCCGTATCCGACGTGGAACGAGGTGCGGGAGCGGGCGGGTTCGCATGGGGTGGGTACCAGCTGCACGAGGGTGACACACGACTATCAGGGAACACGTTCAATTACTCCGTGGGCAAGAGCCTCGCCGGTTGGGGGGCCCTCGGTCTCGGATTGCGCTACCTCCGTGGCGACGCAAGCGAAGCTGGCGGCGGAGGTGGCGGTGGCGAGAGCGTCGTGAGGTGGAGGGGCCTTGCCATGGACGCCGGCGTCGTGCTGAAGTACAGCGCGTTTTCGCTCGGGGTGATCGCCCGCGACGTCAACACGACACGACTTGCCTTCGACGACGGCACGACCGTGAGCGTGCGGCCGAGCTACTCCGCGGGCCTGAGCTTGCGTCCCGCGTCCGGGGCGGTGCTTGCGTTCGACGCCCACCGCGTGGGGCAAGACGACGCAAGCCAAGAGATATATACCGGTGGCTTCGAAGGGTGGCTCACGCCGCACATCGCGCTGCGGGGCGGGATCATTCTGGGGGACGGTGAGGTCCCGGAGGCCAGGGCCTTCACCGGTGGGATAGGCTTGCGATTCGGTGACTTCGAGATGTCTTACGCGCTCCTCACGAGCGACGAACAGATAAGGAGACAGTGCATCACGCTCACGAGACGGTTC
Source organism: Bacillota bacterium (assembly GCA_024653485.1). NCBI lineage: Bacteria > Bacillati > Bacillota > Bacillota bacterium. The sequence goes on from JANLFY010000004.1 coordinate 83,390, forward strand.
TAGTCCGCGAGCGGCTTCTTCACATCCAGCCGGCGGGTTGCCGGAGCGACGCGCGCCCGCCCGCCCGTTCGAGCGGGCGGCAACCCGCCTTGCGCCGGCAACTCGCCTTGCGCCGGACGCCCGGCTGGCGCCAGTAGCGCACCGTGCGCCGGTAACCTGGAGTGGGAGGTGGTTCGCACGCGGTTCATGCATGAGCACCTCGCCTTCACGTCTTGGACGAGATGCCGTGCCTCTTGAGCTTCTTGTACAACCCGGACCGCGATATGTTGAGCATCTTCGCCGCCTTCGTCTTGTTGTTCCCCGAAGCGCGGAGCGCTGCCACGATGATCGCGCCTTCCTGAGCAGCGAGAGACTCGCCGAGCCCCTGTCCTCTGAATCCTCTGGAGGCGTCAAAGTGTGCACCAACTGCTCCCCAGAAGTACACCGGGATGTGCTCCGGGCGAATCTCGTCGCCATCCGTGAGGTTTAGGGCTCGCTCGAGTACGTTCTCGAGCTCGCGGAGGTTTCCAGGCCAATGGTAGCTCAGGAAGGCGTCCATGACAGCGGGGTGGACCCCTGTCACGGACGTGTGGCACAGCCTGTTCAACTTCTTCAGGAAGCAATCAACGAGCTCCGGCAGGTCCTCCTTCCTCTCCCTGAGCGGCGGGATAGTTATTGTGACCACGTCCAGACGGTAGTACAGATCCTCCCGAAACTCCCCTGTCGACACCATCTTGCGGAGGTCCTTGTTCGTCGCAGCGATCAGCCTGGCGTCCACTGGAACCTCTTTGGTGCCTCCCAACCGCTCTACGGCGCGCTCCTGGATCGCACGCAGGACTTTCGCCTGGAGAACGAGGGGCATGTCTCCGATCTCATCGAGGAAGATGGTGCCTCCTGAGGCCTGCTCGAACTTGCCGGGCTTGCCGCTCCGAAGAGCCCCAGTGAATGCCCCCTCCTCGTAACCGAAGAGTTCCGATTCCATCAGCGTCTCGGGAACGGCGGCGCAGTTCACCACGACGAACGGGCCGCTTGCCCGACCGCTCGCGTCGTGTATGGCGCGGGCGAATACCTCCTTGCCGACACCGGTCTCGCCGAGCAGCAAGACGTTGGAACCACCGCGCGCCGCTCGCCGGGCAAGGTCGCGGGCCGCGGCCACGCCGGGGCTGCGGCCGATGATGGCCGAGAAGGGATCGCGTTCGGCCCCATGAAGGCGGGCGCTGTTCCAGTCTTGCCTGTGAACGTGTCTGCCCCCCGGGGCAATCGTGCCGTGCATCACGGGTGTCATGTGCCTTTACACCTCTCTCTGCCACCAAAGGTAGGTACTCGGGCTGTGGCGCGTTCTGGTTCTTGTGGTGACCCTTTCGGCAGCCGGCCCCCACTACTCCGGCCCACGACAAGCGTGGTCCAGCCCTGTGGCCTCCTTGGGCGTCGGTGGACTGAGGGCCGGGGCACGCCGACGCCGACGGAGCGGCTCCGAGCCCGCGTGTCCGCGCATCCGCAAATGCGTATCAGTAGTGTCCGGGCATGCTAGTACCAGCATATGCGGAGCCCTGCGACCGACATGCGATCGAGGCCGGTGGTCCACCGCCTCGAAACGAGCCCCCAGTGGCGATGCCACGGATCGGGTTTTCTCGCGCTACCGCGAGCTCTGCCCGCTAAGAGCGACGAGGGGCGCCTCGTGTCGAACTTCCCCAAGAAGACGGAATACCCGACAGCGCGACCCACCGCTAGGTCGTGCCACCGGGTATCCAGCATTTGAGTTACGGAGTTGAGCCCGGCCCTGCCGGTCAGATCGGGAGGGGACGTGCCACCACTCCTCCAGTACTGCAGTCTTAGCCGCCCCGGTTCGTACGCTCATTGCGTACGCCCACAGCGACGAGGTGTTCACAAGGACGTGGTGACGCAAGCGTATCGACGTCAGACTCAAGCCGGTGCCGGCGGGCTGCGCTCGCTAAATCCAAGACATTGCTACTGCGAAACGAGCAGACACTTAACAACATAATGACTATTCTATATAACATCCGAAAATCCTCTTGCGGCTCGAGCGGAGGTGAAGAATAAGGCGTACCGTCCGGCCTTCCGAGGATGAAGTCACGGTCGACCGCGGCGTCAGTGAGCGACGGCGAGAGCATGCGGGAGCCGTTGGACTGCCCCCGGCGCGGCCGCTCGCAGCCTGTCATGGGCGTGATTTGGCGTGGCTGCGGCTCACGTCGGTCGTAGGCAATCGCGCGTCACAAGGTATCCTGACTTGGCCGCGTGCTCGTTCATGTCTCGGATCGAGGCGACGGCCGCGCGCATGGCCGGGGACGTGCGCTCGGCGACGTAGTACACGCGAGCGCAGGGATACTCCTGTGACCTGCCGGCGCGTCCAGCCATCTGGACGAGCGTGCCGACGTCGAACACTCGCTCGAAGTCGGCGTAGAGGACCACGACGTCCGCCATGTGCACGTTTATGCCGCGCTCCAGTATAGTGGTGGTCACGAGGACGTCGATCCCCCCATCCTTGAACGCCTCGCGTATCCGGTCGCGGTCAGGGTGCCTTGAGTGGACGAAGGCAACCCGCGCCCGGGCCGCGTGTGCAGGCGATGGATCGCGCCCGCCGACGGCGCGACCGACCCCGGGCCCGGAATCGGCGGGGCAAGTCAGTTGGGCGGTGGACGCGCGCCGGACGTCATGAGAATCACCAACGCCGCGTAAGGCAGTGCTCTGGAAATCGGGACCGTGGTGGACTTCGGACCCGCCAAGTGCGAGGCGGGCGGGGAGAACTGAGGCTTCCGTCGAGGTGGCGGCGGCCGCGGGAGAATCGAAATGCACGGGCAAAACGGCGGGGTCACGGGGTGCGGGCCAGCCAGGGGAGATGAGGGATGCCCTCAGGAGCGCGCAGACTCGTCCGGCGAGATCCACGGTGGGCACGAACACGAAAACGCGATGACCTGCGCGAAGCGAGTCCTCGACGATGGACGCCACCGTAGGCGGCGCCTGAGGCGCGCGTGGGTAATTCGGCCTCCTCCCGGGCATCGACGGCCTTGATAGCACGTCGCTTTCGCAAGCTGGGAGAAGGGGTGTGATGACGATTTCGGGCACCGGAAGAGGATAACCATGGTGGCGCGCTGAGATCCTCGTCACTGCGATCTCGCCGCGGTTCGCCGCGACGAGCAGGGAATCATCAGGCGTCGCCGTCATGTATATCGTCTTGCCGTCAGGCGCCGTTGCCCGGCGGAGGGCGTGGCGGAGCATCCGGCTTCCGCGGAAGGGGAATGCGTCAGCCTCGTCGAGGACGACTAGATCGAAAGCCCGGTAGAACCTGAGCGCCTGGTGGGTCGTGGCGACCACGATGTCCGCGTCCCGGAATCGTTCGCGGGAGGCGCCGCGCAGAGCGACTACGCTCGAGCCCTGCATGGCTGCGGAGATACGCGGCGCGACCTCTGCCACCACGTCGCTCCTTGGAACCGCGAAGAGCACTCGCCCGCCCCGCTGCTGGGCCAGGGCGACGGCGCCCAGACACACCTCGGTCTTGCCCGCTCCGCACACGGCGTACACGAGGCATTCGCGGCGATCGTCCTCAGCAACGAACGATTCCAGGAACCGCGAAGCGTCCCGCTGCGCCTTGGTGAGCTCGAACGGCAGTTGTATCTGGCGCGCTGGAACCTGGTCCGTGCGGAAGGTGGGAGCGCCTGTACTTCCGGGGCTTTCCGAGTCTGCCAGGTGCCTCGGGGCCAGTAGCAGCCCGGCACGTCCGGCACGTCTTGGAGCGTAATAGAGGGGCCGGCACGACCTTGCCTCCCCCATGGAAGCGCACTCCACGCAGCGCAGGCAATCATCGCGACCGCACGAGGCGCAGCTCGCCTCGACGACGTCGCGTCCGCCGCACCTCACGCATGTCGCGATTCCGAAGCGGTCCACGGAGACTGACGGGGCACGACTGACAAGGCCGCCCACGATGAGCACCTGCAGACTGTCCTCGAGCCGCCAGCTGACAGGGCAGCCCCGCTCTTCCAGAGCGCGTCTGATCTCGTGGTCGAACAGGATCCGCCCCTCGAGGACCTCGCGCACCTCCTCGACTTGCTCCAACGATGGTACCTCCACTGCCTGGCAATCTGCAACGGTTATGGTGGCCCATCTAGCACGGGGGTCAGTCGGATCGCTTCGAGGGTCGAGGCCTCGCAGCGCGCTGATAAGTCGCGACAAGAGCCGGCCGCCGGCCGTTCGACTTCGGTCGCTCTCCGCGGAACTCTGGCCCCCGGGATGGGTGCACTCGAGATTCGCCCCACGCGTCCCATGCCGAAGCTCACGCCTTGCCCGCGTCAGCTTTCTTGCGAAGCGATCGTCAACCCGCTCTCTTAGTCTCGCCGCGTCGCGTTCCGCAAGAGCGATCGGCATGGGACCGCTCACGACTGTCAGCTGCTCGTATCCCCTTCTTGCGAGGACCGCAAGGTCCAGAGGCGGATAGTGGGTGACGCCCACGACCTGGGGTGTTCCTTCCCACGGCGTGCGAGCAACGTACACGAAGTAGAGGTCACCTAGCATTTAGCACTCCCCCGACACGTCCCATGGAGACCGGTTGCCTTCGGCTCTATCGTAGAGAGCCTTCGAGCGAGCAACGTCATGTCCTTCCACAAAGTGGTATGTCACCCAACTATAACACATTCAGGTGATCTTGTTATCCATTGTTGAAGAATCATTCATTCTGGTGATGGTGTCTCTCTTGTGAGGATGCTAACATTGCGTTGGATGCTGGAAACCAAGCACGCAAGGGCCGCCCGGTTCACGGAGCCGTAAGACGATGGGAAGCATTGATCTTGCTTGTGCCCGAGACGCACTCAGGGGCAAGTTCGGCTGGGGGGTGTCGTATGGTTCATTGGTCAGCACGCCGACAATCATACGCAGATTGCTCAAGTGAGAGTGCCGCGGGGGCACGTGCATGGTCGTCCTCCAGCTCGCCGGGCGAGTCACGTGGCTCTGATGACGAACTGCGCGGCGCCGATGCCGCGCCGAGCGGCGCGTGGTCAGGAGCCAAGCAGGCCGTTGCGAGGTTTCTCAAAGACGTCCTCGACATCCTCTTGCCGGAAGAGACAGGTTGCGTCCTGTGTGGACAGGTTCGCAGCAAGGGCATGGAGGAGGTTTTCTTCGCCCCGATATGCTCCGGCTGTCTTGGCAGGATACCTTTCGTGCGGTCGCCGTACTGCCAGCTTTGCGGCCGACCGCTGAGAGGCGCGCGCACGGACACGGTCGGCGTCGCCGTGAGAGACACAGTCGTATGCCGCGACTGCGCGTCAGGAGGAAGGTTCTTCACGCTTGCGCGAGCGGTCGGCGTGTACGACGGTGTCCTCAAGGACTTCGTTCATGCCATCAAGTTCCACGGCCGCCGTGAGCTTGTGGAGGGTATCGGTGTCCTTATGGCCAGAGTCGCTGCGCGTGAAAAGGCTATGAGGACGTCGCAACTCTTGGTGCCTGTGCCGCTGCATCCAAAGCGCTTGGCGGAGCGCGGCTACAACCAGGCGGAGTTGCTCGCACGGACGGTTGGATCCTGCCTCGGCCTACCTACGAGGACGGCTCTGGCGCGCAGCATCCTCACGGGCGAACAAAACAAGCTCGGAAGGCGCCAGAGGCACGACAACCTCCGCGGAGCATTCGTGGTCCCTCATCCCATTGAGGTAGCTGGCAAGAGCATCCTGCTCGTGGACGACGTCATCACAACTGGCGCCACCGCCAACGAGTGCTCTCGAGCGCTCTTGCGCGCCGGGGCCGCTACGGTGCGTGTGCTTGCCGCAGCAGTGGCACCGCTAGAGGAGGAGTGGTTGCGTTCAAGTGTAAGTGACACTTGGTCACGGTGAATGGGTGAGACACAGGCAGGAATCCCCTTGTGTACCCCAGGGCCTGGTGTGCAAGGGCCCGATGTCCGGGGGCATGGCGTCGTCGAGGCGCTTGCCGTCCGGCGTACGCTCTCCAGTGAAGACCCTCGATAGCTTGACCTCCCGCAGTCCGGTGCAAGTCCCGTGTCATGTCCTTCTCATAGTCGTGCGGAGTCTTTCACCTCTCGTTTCCTTCTTGAGCACCGAGTCCACCACATTCGTACTCCGTCCGCACTAGAACTCCACGTTCTCCAAGACAGGGTGTTATGTTTTCGGACAACTGTGCGTATTAGTGTACAAACGCGCTTTTGGTACGTGCCGATAGATCTGGTACTGAGAATGGTACTGCGTCCGTGACCTGTGGTGTGCGACAATATGCACATGGCGAGAGCGGGACGTGTCGGGATATCGCGACATGTCTCCGATTGAGGACACTCGTCTAGGCGAGCGCCCGGCTTCTGTTCCATGAACCGGCAACGATGCTCGCAAAGAGCATCGGATAGTCGTTTCCGGCGCCAAACTTTCGGACGACTATGGTATCGACCACGGAGGCGCTGCTTCGTGGAACTGAGACTCACTGGTATGGAGGAGGCCCGGGAGCGAAGTCGTGAGGAATCAAGAGGATTGTTAAGGTGAGCTTAAAGGGGGGGGTATGGTAGCTCAATGTGAGACAGACATAATCAATGCGGTCCGTGAGGCCGGCGAGGAGAGAGCGGGCGGAGACCGGCGTCGCGTGGGGCGTGGTCCGTTGGTGGGGGACAACGGTCCGGGAGGCATCCTTGCGACTCGTGTGCCGCACGCCGGGACTGTCCGGTGGACCAGGCAGCGCGCTCCGAGGGAGAGGTGTGGTCTGCTGTGACGTCCCGCATGCAACCGCACTGCGCCTGCGCACATCGGCGCGCCGGCCACGATTCTTGCGACTTTCGAAGCGCTTTCACAGGCGGGGTGATGCGTCATTGAGCGCTATTGCCATAGAAGAGAGCAGGTGTAGAAAGTGCTATGCGTGCATAAGGGCATGTCCCGTCAAGGCCACGAAGGTTGAGGACGGCCTCTTGAGAGTGATCGATGACATGTGTATCGCGTGCGGGGAATGCCTCGAGGCATGCGGCACGGGGGCGCGGCGCGGCGAGGACTTCATTGGTTCGATCGATACGTTCTTGGCGGAGGGGAGGGCCGTCGCACTGCTGGATCCATCGTTCCCAGCGGCGTTCCCCACGGTCTCGGCGGGTCACGTGGTGGCGGGCCTGGCGGCTCTCGGGTTCTCGGAGGTGCGAGATACCTCGCTGGCCACGGTGCGCGTGGCTCAGGCGTACAGGGCTTTGCTGCGTTCTTGCGCGCGGGATGAGACGGACCGCACGGACTGGGTTGGGACCAGTCAGGGACGTCCTGTCCTTTCCTCGTTATCGGATCTGGCTCCGCGGCCAACCCAGGGGCCCGACTCTGGCTCGGGCTTGGCCTCGGGTTCGAGAGCGGGCGAGGACTCCTTCATGCCGTTCGGGCGTCCTCTCGTCGTTCCGGCCATAAGTTCATCGTGCCCTGCTGTCGTGCGCCTGGTGGAGAGGCACTACCCTGACCTCGTGGGGAACCTCGTGCCGATGGCCTCGCCCCCGGTCGTGGCGGCGCGCGCCATACGAGCAGAAGTCAGAGCGGGTTGCGGCACCGGACCAGGCACGCGTTCCGAAGGCCACGGTCGCACAGACGCCGCGTTGCCACCAACCGACCGGGACACAAGGATCGTGTATGTAGGTCCATGCCTCGCCCGAAAGGCGGAAGTCTCCGACCTCGGCATTGCGTCAGGGATCGATGCGGTCCTGACGTTCGACGAGCTCGCTGCGGTGTTCGAGGAGAGAGACATAGTCCTTCGGGACCTCGCCCCACGCGCGCCTGACGGCACCGTTGCCCCGAGAGGTCGGTACACGGCTTTCGCCGGCGGGCTCTCGTGGTTGATGGGAATCTCGAAAGGACTAGCTGATGAAGACCTCGTGATCGCGGCGGGCAAGTCGCGATGCATTGAGGTCATGAGCGACCTTGCGCGGGGCGTGCTGACCTCCACGTTCGTGGACGCATCGATGTGCCGCGGATGTTTAGACGCGCCCGCGCTGCGCAGACTCTCGTCGATCTCCGTACGCAAGAGGGTGTGCCGGGTCTTCGCCTCACATGGTGGCGGTCCTGACGCGCCCGACCCTTCATCGAGCGGGGTCGACGATGCGGCCGCAGCCGGGGACGAACACGGCGCGGGTCGCCCGTTTGACGCCGCCGGCGGGACGGAGCTCGACGCCCGCGATCTCGGACGCGACTTCAAGCCGGGTGGGGTGAGGTTGCCGATACCGAGCGAGTCAGAGATAGCTGAGATTCTTGCGTTCGCCGGAAGGCTGTCGCCTCAGGACCACCTGGATTGCGGAATGTGCGGGTACCCAACCTGCAGGGCGTTCGCTATTGCCGTCTATCAGAACATGGCACGCTCTGATATGTGCCTGCAGTACCTCGTTGAGAGGCTCAAGGACAAGGTCCAGCACATGAAGGCCGAGCTGGTGTCGGTGAGGACGTCGTCCTTCGACGACATTTACGGCGCGAGCCGCCAGATGACTGTGGCAAAGGACCTCGCCGAAAGGGCGGCAAGAAGCGGGTCCACCGTGCTCCTGCTGGGGGAGAGCGGCGTCGGCAAGGAAGTATTCGCCAGGGCGATCCACGCCGCAAGCTCACGCCAGGGCGGGCCATTCGTGAGCGTGAACTGCGCTGCTATCCCCGACAGCCTCATGGAGTCGGAGCTCTTCGGCTACACGGATGGCGCGTTCACGGGAGCTACCAAGGGCGGCAAGCCCGGCAAGTTCGAGTTGGCGTCGGGGGGAACCATCTTCTTGGACGAGATCGGCGACATGTCCCTTCAGCTCCAGGCGAAGCTGCTGCGCGTGCTGCAGACTCATAAGGTGGAGCGCGTCGGCGGGACCCGCGAGATCGATGTGGACGTGCGTGTCATGGCTGCCACAAACAAAGACCTCGAAGCGATGGTGGGGCAAGGGACGTTCCGGTTGGACCTGTACTACCGTCTCAATGTGGTAACCATCCGCATACCGCCTCTGCGGGAGCGAATAGAGGACATACCGCTGATAATCAGCAGGTCGCTGGCAAAGCTGTCGGCACGCTGTCCCACGAGAGTCACGTCGGTGTCACCCGAGGCTCTTCGGATCTTGCTCGACTACTCCTGGCCCGGCAATGTAAGGGAGCTGGAGAACGTCCTCGAGAGGGCGCTCAACCTAGCGGATGGCGAAGTCATTGACGTGGAGCATCTGCCCGGGCACGTCGTGAGCGCTAGCAGGAGGCCTGGCCGTCTGTCCATGCGACTTGCGGGCGAAGCCCTCGACGACGTCATCTCCAGGGCGGAGCAGGAGGCGATAGTCGAGGCGCTCCGGGCAACGGACAACAACAGAAGCCTTGCGGCTAAGAAGTTGGGCATCTCGCGGTCGGCCTTCTACGAGAAGCTGCGCAAGTATAACATGGTGTAGTGCCTACCGCTTCCCCGCCGAGCGTGCGCGCTGCCGGGTCCAACGGGAGGTGGCTGCTGCTGCGGAGGAGGAGTCGCGCTAAGGCCTAGGATCGCCCAATACCACGAAGGGCGCCCAGTAGTACGGATGAGGGGCGCGGCGTCTCATGCGCATCGCCGCGCTCCTCAGGGCCTCGGGCTTTGTCCGTCCGGCGAGCAGCGATCGGTAGAACTCCACCGCGAGGTCCACGGTGCTCTCGTCGTTAACCTTCCAAAGGCTTGCTACCAGTGACGATGCACCTGCGAGGAACACCCCACGGGACAAGCCCAGGAGCTCATCGCCGCTTGACACGTACGCCACACCCGTCTGGCACGCCGACAGCATCACGAGGGCACACTCCATCCGCGTTTCGAAGATGTCCGAGGCCGAAAGAGAGCCGCTTGCGAGTCTGATGTGGGATCTCATGGGGTCCTCAGGATCGAAGACCGCGTGGCCCGCTATGTGGACTACGTCGAAGCCCGATGCATTTCGGGCGAGCGACTGTACCGTCGCGTCCTCGCCCAGTAAGAGCTGTGCGTTTCCGGTTCCGAAGAGCTCTGCGACCCTCTCACACTCGAGCTCCGCAAGCGGGGCGGCGTCGTCCTTCACACCGACTGCGAGGCACGTGCGGGCGGCGCGGCGGCCCTTTGCCCAGATGGCCGCGAGCGCCTTGAGACTTGGAGCGAGAGAGACCTCGTGGCTGTCTATCACGTACCTCCGTCCATCGTGCAGGACGTGGAACGGCACGTGGTGTAGGGGCCCGTGGGGTAGGATGAGAATGCGACGCTTTCCGGCTATGAGGCTTTCGACAGGGGCCATGAGAGCGTCGTAGAGGGCACGGGCATGGTCCTCGTATGACTCGAGAAGCTTTCGCATGTGGCAAGAGACGAAGCTCCTCGGTGTGCTTTGCATGATCTCTATGTCGGTATACAGCCAGGCTATAAGGTCGTCGATGCGAGCTCTGTCGATTCCGACGGTCACGAGCTGCACTTCGGGCGGGCGGGTGCTCCCGCGGGACGCGCATCCATTGGACCTGGTGATGACGAAGACGAGGGCTTCGCTAGGTAGCAGGTAGAACTCGATGATGGCGTCGGCGACGTCTTCGTCCGAGAGAGCCCTGTCTGCGAACATCATCGGATCACTTGAGACTTCCAGTCCGAAGCGTTCGTCGTCACCGGCCCCCCGCAAGGGGCGCGGAGGATGAGGAGCGCTACCTGGCCGCCCATTCACTCTTGGCGAACCGTCGATAGCGACCCCACTACGCGTGGCCAGCTTCAGCCAGTCCACGAAAGCTTGGCTCTTCGCCCTCTCCACTAGCGCAAGGGCATCAATCTTTCTGTCCAGCCTGCGCGCTAGGGATACGGCCGCATCGTACACGCGAGTCTTGTCAAAGACGAAGCTGGTCTTGAGGCGGTCTTCGGAAAGAGACTGCCTCATCCGTTCGATCTCCCGAATAGAGCTCATGTAGAGATCGAGAGCGCGAGACGGGTCGCAAGCCTCGGCGGCTCGCGCAAGCCCGTAGAGCGCGGGGTAGGCAAGGTCCGGCACGTCCCGCGCCGCCGCGACGTCGAGGGCTTCCTGGCACGCTTCCCGGGCCTGGGCGAGATCACCGAGCTCGACGTGGCACAGCCCGAGGTAAAGGCTCGCCTGGGCCTTGTAGGTGTCTATGGACTCATCTTGTTGAAAGCGCGTTCGCGCCGAGGCGAAACGTTCGATCGCCTCGCGATGACGTCCGGTCTCGGCAAGGAGCCTTCCCTTGTAATACTCCACCCATCCCATCTTCTGGCGGACGTCAAGCCGTTCGAAAGCCTTCCCCGCACGGTCGAGGAGCTCGAGGGCTTCGTCCGTCCTACCGAGGCTCGCAAGGGCGATGCTCGCGTTCACATCTATAGTCGCCGCTTCCGTTTCCATCCCGGCTGAGGCTATCGCCGGCCTCGCCTTCTCGAAGAGCTTTAGGGCCTCGTCGGGCCGGTTTATCTTCCAGTAGACGAGCGCGCGATTGTTGTTCACGAAGGCCGCCTGGACGAGCATGCCGCTTTGGACGAGGTCGGCCTCCGCCCTCTCGTACCATTCCAGCGCGTTGTTGAACCTGTCCTGGTACCAGGACACCGTGCCCTTGGCCTTCGCCGCCCGGCCGCGCCATGCAAGGTCGCCACATTGCGTGAACGTCGCCAAGGCCTCGTCGGACAAGACGGCAGCTTCCGCAAACTCGCCACACGACATGAGAGACTCTGCCATCATCACCTTTACGCGCGCAATTTCTCGATCGACGTACCGTGCATCACCGGCGTAGCCTGGCCCGCGCGGGACGCGGGCGAAGCTCGGGGAAGGATCGCTCACGAAGGCTCCTTGCGCCACGTCCGGAGGGCTTTGGGCGGCAGTGCGGTGGGTGGCGGCGTCAGACGCGGACTCTCCGATGAGGCGGTAATTCGCCAGGGCGTTCCTGAAATGGTGCAGAGCTTGGCGGAACTCCGTCTTCCTATGGTGCACCTCTCCCAGTGCCGCTTCGCACGCTGCGAGTCCGAGGAGCGCCAAGGCCCTCCCGGAGCTGTCAGTGTTGAGCGCGCCCTCATCCTGCGCGGCGGTGTCCTCGGGCGCGCCGGTGAGGTGGTACTCGGCCAGCGACTCCCATTGCTTGCGGGCGTCCTCAAGGACAGCCTCGGCTCCTTCGTGGTTGCTCAATAGGGACAGGGCCCTGCCCTCAGCCACCTTGAGCCAGAGCAGCCCGGCGGCGGCACCAGGGAGTAGTCGTGTCCAGGGTGTGCCTTTCCCGTCGGTCGTCGCCGGCATGTCCGAGAGGCCCTCGGGCAGAGCCTCGCGGGCCCCTCCCGATACCATTCCTGCGTTACCCTTCGGCGGGGGGCTCCCGATCGCTTGCCTGCAGCGTCCGACGGCGTCCAATGCGGCTTCGGCCTTGCCTTGATCCAGCAGGGTGAAGATCTGCAAGAGAGCCTCGGCGAGGCTTGCGTCCACGGTGCTCGTGCCTCCCGGCTCGGCTTTGACGCGCTTCTCAGCCCGCTGCGGTTCGCATCAGTGTGCCTTCACATCAACGCGGCATCTCGCGTCGCCCTTGTGGTTCTTCACGACTAGAGTATACGTGCCCGGTCGCAGCCCTCTGAACACGAATCGACCGAGGGTATCGGTGGTGGTCTGCTCGACCAGGCTATCTTGAACGTCCAGGAGCTCCAGAGTGAGCCCTGAAAGATCCTCGCGCGATGCGTCGAAGACCTGGCCCCGCACGTCGTGTCCCCTGACGACGACCTGTACTGTCCCGCCCGAAGGCAAGGGAGCGGATTCTGCTGAGCGAGTGGCGGTCTGAGGAACGAGGAAGCCCGGTCCGTACACGCGAAGCCGCCCAGCAGCGCGGCTTCTTGACACGCCTTGTGGGCGCCTCCCCACCCGTGAGCCTGTTTCCGCTCGTGCGTCGGCGCCGGCGGGGAATATGTCGAACGCCCTTTTCAGGACACGCTCAGGAACCTCCTCCCACACATCGTCCTCGCGGAGCGACGCGGCGAGCGCCTTCATGGCCTGGAGCTCTCTGCTGCACTTCTCGCAGCCGCCGGCCAGGTGCATGCGAGCTACAAGTCTCGACGGAGTCTCGGTCTCAGAGAGACCGAGAGCGTAATCAGCTATCTCCCTACGGGTGAGGCAACGCATTCTCAACACCATGCCCTTCCCAATGCTTACCTTACTGTCCTAGGCGAACGCCATCCGGGTCCCGATCCCTGCCTTGCGCCGGTCGCCGCTCGGCCGCTCGAATGACGGCCTTCCGCCCCGGGAGGTGCCCACCGCGGGCTGCTTCCCGCGGGTGAGCCGGGTCAGGCGCGTGCGTCTAGGTTACGGCACCCATGTTCACTAGCACCTGCCTGAGGCGCGCGAGCGATCGCGACGTCAGCGCGGCGGCCACTTTCTCGCTGCGACCCGTGAGTCTCGCAATCTCATTGTAGGGCAGGTCTTTGTAGAAGCGGAGGTAGAGCAGTTTGCGACTCTCCTCCGGAAGCCGGGCCAGGGCCTGCCTTACCGTGACCCTGTCGGCAAGTCTCGAGATCTCATCATCAATGCGCGAGGCGGCTCGTCCGTCGACCGGCTCGTGCCCGTCCGTCCAAGCCTCGACCTGTCCAGACGGAATCTCAGGGCCGCCCGACCTGGCCTTCGCTCTCATCTGGTCGATGCAGACGCTCCTCGTGACCCTGGAGATCCACCTCTTGAAGCCGCCCGCTTCCTGTCGGTCGCAGCTTCGGTATTGCTCGAGACTCGTGTAGACTTTCGTGAACACCGCCTGAAATGCCTCTTCGGCCTCGTCAGCGGACATGTGAAAAGACCTGATGGCTATGGCGTACACGTACGAACCGTACCGGGTGACTAGAGTCTCCCACGCTTCGCGACGCCCTGCCAGACACATGGCCACGAGCTCATCGTCGGCGATGCTCCGGACCAACTGGCTTCCCTCCCATCGGAACGATTCGTCGACGCTTCGCGATTTCCTGCTATGTACCGTGGTCCATGGGAGGCGGCCTCACCGTCCGGACGTCCCGATCGCCGGACACGTGCGCTCTCCCACACACCTTGGCAAACAGGTGCTAGCGCTCTGGAACGAGCCAAGTGGTTGACAAGCTGTACCGCGTGCCGGACACATGCTCCTTGCGCGAGGGCACGGCGCCCGGGCTGTGCCGGGACGTCTACGGCAGCGTACACGCAGGTAAACATGGTTTCGACCTCCGTCCACGGTCCCGCGCACTCTTGGCACGGCGATTGCGAAGGACGGGAGGAGGGGGTGGCTAGTCCACTGCGGTTCGCCCGACTTAACTAGCCCACACGAGTTCCATCCTGACCGGTATGAGGCGGAGTGGAGCGGCAGGGGATGGTGCAGGGGATGGCAGCAGGTTGGATTGATGCCAACGAGCCGGATCGCCAGAAGAGGCTGTCTGCAGGCGGCGGCTCCGAGACAGGCGATGGTGGCACGGCGAGCGCGAAGTGGTGGGCGAGTGAGCTCGGCCGCGAGGCGCTGGACCAGATCGTCCGTGCCATAAGCAGTGTCTCGTACGGCCAGGTGGTCATCATGGTCCAGGACGGCAAGGTGGTTCAGATAGACCGCACGGAGAAGGTCCGGCTGAGGTAGGCACGCACGCGCGCTTTGGAGCATTGCCGCCGGTGGGGTTGGGCGTGGCGGAGGTCGAGGGCGTCAAGCGTCCGGCGCACCGCGCGCGGCTTCCCGGGCTTCCCGGCTCAGCACGTGGACAAGCCTCGTCTTCTCGAGAGCTGCGAGAGGCGCTGCATTCATCACCTTGGCGGTTTGGCGGGGCATGTGGAATTCGCTATCCGGCGGGAGGTGACCCATATCGAAGCCATCATACGGTTGAGGAGCGGGTAGCGTTGTCGAGGAGGACAAAGAGAGGTAATCGACCCCGACTAGGTCGATTATCCGAAGAAGAAAGGGGAGAAGTAGATGGGACGGATTAAGCCGAAGTGGTTGCTTCGCACTGTTCTAGTGGCGCTCGTCGCGGCCGTGGCCCTTCCCGCGATTCCGGTGCTCGCGGCGCCTCCCGAGTACGTGGACATCACCGAGCCGACAGGGGCCAGTTGGTTGGCGAGGAAACCGGGCGCGTCGGTCACGGTGGCTTTCCAGTACACTTCCAATCCTAGCGTAGCGCCTACGACGACGCGGGCGCTCGCCAGGATCTGCAAGGTGGGCGCGGACCCAAACGATCCGGGGCTCGATACCGTCTTGGTCGAGGCCTGGCAGGATCTACCCAACGGCTCGGGACTCTCCGCATCGATCAACTTGACGATTCCCGCGGGGCTGCCGGAGGGCAGTTACGATGCGAGAGTCATCTTGACCAACAGCGACGGAAATCCGGTAACTGACTGGGAGACGGGCGCGATCATCGTGGACAACAGCGTGCCGGACGCCCCGACGAACCTTGGGATCACGCAAGACGCCAATCCGGGGCCTGACGGGTACGTGAACACAGGCACGCC
The DNA here is from genome assembly GCA_024653485.1 of Bacillota bacterium. Classification (NCBI taxonomy): domain Bacteria; kingdom Bacillati; phylum Bacillota; species Bacillota bacterium. The sequence continues at coordinate 98,721 of JANLFY010000004.1, forward strand.
CACTTTCACTTGGACCGCAGCCACCGACACCGGGAACCCGCCGTCCGGCATTGCGAAGTACTGGATTGAGATCGGTAACGAGTTCTCGTGGAGAGAGGTCGAGGGAACGAGCTACACCGTGCCCGGCGCGGACGAGCTCGCTCCTGGCCAGTACACCGTTCGCGTGAAGGCGGAAGACAAGGCGGGCAATACCGGCGTACAAGCGGCTCTGCTTACCTTCATCGTTGACACCGAACCGCCAGACGCTCCAATGCTCACTGGTGAACCACCCTTCACCAAGGGCACTAGCAACACGGTGGAGTGGGATGCGGTGAGCGATGCGACTACCGGTACGTGTGAGTACTTTGTCGAGGTGAGCGATGACGACTTCGCGACTTCACTTGCCTCCAGCGAATGGATACCTGGGACGAGCTGGACGTTCGACGATCTCGAAAGCGGCACTCAATACTACTACCGCGTCAAGGCACGTGACCTTGCGGGTAGCGAGAGCGACTGGTCCGAGGTAGAGTCTTCGACGCAGGACGACGCACCACCCGAGATCGACATGCAGACCGTCGAGCCCGAGGAAGGGTCATGGAGCAACGTCGCCAGCTTGACCGTTTCGGTCGAGGTGTCCGACGACATATCGGGTGTGGATGACGAAGCGTCCATCTTCACCGTCGACGGCAACCCGCCCGACGACGGCACGCAGAGCTTCTCAGGAGGCGTTCTGAGCGGCCAATTCTCAGAGCTTGTCACTGGAATACACACGGTGTACGTCAAGGCGTTCGACAACGCCGCGCCTGACGGCAACTCGGCCGAGGCCACGTGGGCGTTCGGGGTGGACCTGATTGGGCCTGTGCACAGCGACTGGCAGCCTCGTGGGTGGATCTCGGACGCCTCACCTACGGTGAGCGTGAACTACACCGCTGATCCTTCCGGACTTGACATCTCGGCGGAGAACGACATCAGGCTGCGCCGGTCCGACGATGGTGTTATCAAGGACGGCACGTGGACCGCAACAGGCGGGCCCGACTATCAGAGCGGCACGATCAGCTACGTTCCCGGAAGCCTTACTGACGGCCAGTGGAACGTAGGTTTGGACATGAAGGATCGAGCGGGAAACACCCTCTCTTGTGGGTGGGTCTTCCTTGTCGACACCACTGCGCCGGCGGCGCCAGGATCGCCGAGCACGACCACGCCTACGAACGATGCCACGCCGGTCTGGACGTGGGGGGCGTCTGCTGGTGACCCGGTAGCCCCAGACGGGACGAATGGGTCGGGCGTCGACCACTACGAAGTCAGGATCGGCACGACAGTGGGCGGCGAGGACGTCCTTGCGGCCACGAACGTGGGGAACGTCACGACGTGGGCGTGCGACATCGACCCGGTCACGCCCGGCGAGCAAGGCCTTGCGGACGGCACCTACTACCTACAGGTGTGCGCCGTGGACGTGCTCGGGAACCGCAGCGCCTGGGTCGGGGACGACACGAGCGTGGTCGTCATCGATACGACCGAACCGACGCTCGGGTCCAACGGGCCAACAGGGTTCATCAATAACGACAGTCCCACGATACGAGTCTCCTTCGATGACACGGCGGGACCGGTAAAGACCGGGTACGGCTCGACGACCGCTCTTGACCTCGACAGCACAAGCCTGCTGCCTCCCATTGACGAGCCTTCTGTGGGAGACCTGTCCGGCGAAATCGAGGAGGACACGTCCGGCCTCGAAGATGGTTCCCACACGGTGAGCATCACCGTGGAAGACAGGGCCGGAAACTCTGCGGCTCTGGAGTGGACCTTCTTCGTGGATACGACTCCTCCGACGCCGCCCACGGTGAGCGCGGACACCTGGACGAATGACACGACCCCGACGTTCACGTTCAGCGGCGCGAGCGACCCATCGCCGGGCAGCGGCCTTGCAGGATATGCCGTGGAGATATACTGCGAAGGCTCTCTGGTGAGGGGGCCGTATCAGGTGGCGTACGCGGCTGGCCCGTTGAGCTGGACGCTGCCTGACGCGGATGCGCTGACTATCGACGATACCTACGAGATCCGGGTGTGGTCCGTGGACGCTGCGGGTAATCAGAGCGAAACCTTCAGCGGGGCTTATGTGGCCATTGACACGGTCGCCCCGGAGCTGTCGAATGAAAGCCCGACCGACTGGCTCTCCAGCGGCGACGACATCACTCTTCTCTGTTACTTCTATGACGAGAGCGGGCTCGATTCGGACCTCACGGAGTTCGTGTTCCACGACGCCGACGACACCGATCCGACGAACGTCCCGATAGGCTCACTACACCAACCGGCCTGGGGCGCGACCTCCGGGACTATCTGGTACGGCCCAGCGGACTATGCCGACGGCACGTGGACTGTGGAAGTCCAAGCCTACGACCGGGCGGGCAATGCTTCCAACCGGCTCGAGTGGACGTTCCAGGTCGACGCCACGGGGCCGGTTCAGCCTGGCGGACCGGTCGCGGGGAACATAGGGGACGATGGGCGCTGGTACATCAACACTCTGCGTCCCACCTTCAGTTGGCCGGCCGGGATAGACCCGCCCGCTTCGGACGGGACGGCCGGCTCTGGGGTGGACCGGTACACGTTCCAATTTGGAACCTGGGCATCCAAGCCCGGCTCGGAAACAAACGAATGGCCTGAGGCGCTCGTGGACGAGAGCGACATCGCTGCTACGCCGGGCACGAGCGTGCAGCAGTGGACACCGGCGTCTGATCTTCCGTTGTCCGCGGGCGTGGAGTACTCAGGGCGCGTGAAGGCGTTCGACGCGCTGGGCAACGCCTCTGAGTGGGCCGACCCCGAGATCGTGTACGACCCCGATCCGCCGACGGCTCCGGGCGCCCCGTCCACGACGAGCCCGACCAGAGACGCCACGCCCGTGTGGACGTGGGCCGGCTCGGAGGACGCGATCTCCGGCGTGGCTCTCTACCATATCCAGATCAGGAGAGCCGGTTCCGTGGATTGGGACGTCCTTGACACGGTGCTTGACATTCCCGACTCCACCAGCAGCCCCGGCGACCAGACGTGGGAGCAGGCTCTGCGGCTCGAGGACGGCACCTACGACATCCGCGTGCAGGCCGTGGACGTGGCGGGCAACTACTCCGAATGGTCCGGCATCGGCACGGTGACGGTTGACACCACGCCGCCTGGAGTGCCGGGCATGCCGCGGCCTGATGAGAGCCCGACCGCCGACGACACACCCACCTGGACGTGGGCTGGTGTCGAGGGAGCGGCGAGCTACAACGTATACCTCGACGACGAGCTGGTCGACAACGTGGATGAGCCCAGCTACACGGTGCCTGACGAGGACGCGCTCGAGGACGGCGAGCACTACCTGCAGGTGAGCTCGCTCGACGCGCTCGGCAACGAAAGCAAGCTGTCTGAGGCCGGGTATGTGGTGATAGACACCGCCGAGCCGGAGGCGCCCGGCATGCTCTCGCTGCCGGAGTACACGAAAGACGACAGCGTGACGTTCATCTGGTCCGCAGTGACCGACGCTGTGGGCTACGACTTCAGCTACAGCGTGGACGGTGGAGAGACGTGGGATCAGGTGGCCGACCTTACGGTGCAGACGTACACGGTAGACATCAGCGGTGCGGAGGATGGCGACGTCATCCAGGGCAAGGTGGTTGCCTATGACGCGGCCGGCAACGTGAGCGACGAGTCGAACGTGGTGTCAACGACCGTGGACCGGACGGGTCCTGTGGTGACGGCGCAGTGGCCGACCGAACCGGTGGACACGAACGACGCGACGCCGACTTGGGAGTGGAGCGGCGACGATGGTGACGGTTGCGGTGTCGCGGGTTACTGGGTAACCCTCGATGAGGACATCACCGTCTGGACGACCGACACCTGGTTCACGCCGGCGTCCCGTCTCGAGGACGGCGATCACCTAGTGGTGGTCGTGGGCGTTGACGAGCTCGGCAACAAGGGCGAGCCTCTGGTGTTCGCTGTCGTAACGACTGACGCCACGCCGCCTGGAGTGCCGGGCATGCCGCAGACGACGAGCCCGACCGCCGACGCGACACCCACCTGGACGTGGGCTGGTGTCGAGGGAGCGGCGAGCTACAACGTATACCTCGACGACGAGCTGGTCGACAACATGGATGAGCCCAGCTACACGGTGCCTGACGAGGACGCGCTCGAGGACGGCGAGCACTACCTGCAGGTGAGCGCGATCGACGGCCTCGACAACGAAAGCGCCAAGTCTGAGGCCGGGTATGTGGTGATAGACATGACCGGCCCAGAGGCGCCAGTGGTCATGCGGATCACGCCGAGTCCGTCCAACCAGACACCGCAGGTATGGGCCTGGTCGAGACCCTCTGACGCCACGAGGTACGACTTCGGCGAGTCGGTTGACGGAGTCACGCCGCCCGAGACGTACACGAACGTGGGCAACGTGGACGTCTACGAGACGAACTTCACGACCGACGGCACCCACTACGTCATGGTCAGGGCATACGACGCTTTGGGTAACGTGGGTGGTTGGAGCGCGGCTGCCTTTGTCGAGATCGACATGACACCGCCTGGCGTTCCCACGAACCTGGCTGTGCCGAGCCCGACCAGCGACAACACACCGACGTGGACATGGACTGCTTCCGAGGGCGACGTCGAAAGATACCAGGTGTCGCTCGACGGCGCGGCGCCCGTGGATGTCGGCGATGCGACCAGCTTCACCGCACCTGCGCTCGCCGACGGTGTGCACAACCTGAGGGTCAGGGCGCTCGACGACTTGGGTAACCTGAGCGCCTGGGCCGGGCCGGCGGAGGTCCTGGTGGATACGGTGGCGCCGATCATCACTCTCATCAACCCGGAGAACGGCGCGAGGCTCAACATCACGACGGCGTCCACGATCCTCGCCGAGCTGTTCGACAGAGGCTCGGGCATCGACCAGTCCGAGGTATGGCTGAAGATCGATGAGGGCGAATGGGTGGCTCCCACCGCGATAGTGAGTGGCACACTCTATTACGTGGTGAACCTCCCGTTCGAGGCCTACGACGACAAGTGGCACTCCATCGAGGTCAAGGCAATGGATGTCGTCGGGAACGAGTCGACGATCCACGCCTGCTTCAAGGTGGAGCTCTACCGCGAAGGCTTCGGCTTCGGCAGGCTGAGATTCCCCGACGAGGACGCCGACTAGGAGGGCTTCCCAGGGCTTCCAACGCCCAGAGGCCAGCGGCTGGCTATGCGAGGCTCCTGCAGCCAGGGGTGATCCTACTGCGGGAGGACATCGACAAGGAGACGGCGGGGTTGGACGTTGTGCAGCCCGGCCCCGCCGCCCGCCCCGCGCCTGGGAGCGGGAAGGTGCAAGTGGGGAGCCACCTTGAGCTAAGGAGGGTATGAATAGATGACAAGACGAGTCTTGCTGTTGGCAGTCACAGCATTGGCCCTCGTCACGGTCTCCGGCTGCATCCGCGGCGGGCAGGCGCCCCCGCCCATCGACGAGGAGGCGATTAAGGCCGGCATCGGTGCAGTCATACACGATTTCGAGGAAGCCGTGGAGGCCTATGACGTCGACGGAATGCTCGAATGCCTGTCCGGCTCGGGCTTCAAGCTGACGCTGATCGAGGACGGTTACTCGTACGACAAGGACTTTGCCACGCTCCAGAGCGAGCTTGAGGCGGATGAGCAGAGCCAGCTCGCCTGGAGGGAGCCTGAACCGGCAGGCTTCGGCTACGCGCTGGATCTCAGGCTTGGGACGCAGGTGTTCTCGAGGGTCACAGCCACCGGAGCTATCGTGACCCAGACCCACGAGGTCTACGAGAGCGCGACCGCTCTTGGGATAAGCCCAGATAGCGCGCTGCTCACGGACAGCGGGGAGATCACCTGGCATTTCGCAAAGATCAGCGGAGAGTGGAAGGCCACAGCCATGACCATCACTTTTGAGTCTGGTACGAAGCTGCGTGCCACCGCTCGACCGTCGGTCCCGGTGTCCAGAGGCTTTGGCTTCGGTGCCGGGGTTCCAGGCCTTGGGCACTGAGTTGACCTCGTGTACACCGGTTGCGCCTAGCGCAGGCGCAGCGCAGAGGTAGAGAGACCCGGGCTCGGGAGGGCAGGCCGGCGCGCCTGCCCTCCTGTCGAGCGGGGGCATCGAGCGGGGAAGCATTGAACCGGAGTATGGACAAGCTTGCCTGCTCTGGCGGATAGCGCGCAGTCGTCGAACACTAGGATCGGAGGCATCTCAGATGGCAACCGCGCGGCACAGCAGATACGCGGCAACGGTCCTCCTCCTTGTCATCGGCTGCCTCGCGTTCGTGGCACCTGTCGGCCAGGCTCAGGAGACACCACAGACTGACGAGCCGGCCGAGCTCGTGCCGGTCGACGCGGCGGCCGACATCTTCCCACCAGTCCTCAAGGTCGTCTCACCCGTGGAAGGCGCTACCGTGACCACTGGCAGGCCCTCCATCGAAGTGGCTTTCGAGGACGTGGGTTCGGGCATAGACGAGGCGACTTTGCGTCTTTCCGTCGATAACGTGGACGTAACCTCCATGGCTGTCGTGTGGCCGGAGCTTGCCGGGTCAATTGCGGGCTCTTTCAGGGCATCAGGTAAGGTCAGGTACAGGCCTGCCGTGCCGCTTGCTCGGGGCAATCACGAGGTGCATTTCAGCGTTCGAGACCGCGCGGGGAACCTCGCCGAGGTGGGATGGACCTTCGAGGTAGAGCCGTTCTTCGAGGGTCTTGAAGTGGGAGGCAGGAACACCCTCAAGATCGAATGGTACCCTATCTCAAAGGCAACGGACGCACTGGACCTTACAGTGCAGGCGAGACTCGCGTCTTCCGACTTGCGCCTTAGACTCCAAGGCCGTGGGACGAACTACCCTGGTGGGAACCCACTCTTCAGCCACGGTGAGTACAATGCTTACCTGGATAGATACTCTCTCGAATTCCGTAGAGGCTCGTCCACCGTCGCCGCCGGACATGCCTCGATCCCGATCTCATCCGAGATATTCCAGGTCAGCCGGGAGGTTAGGGGCGTCGTGGCGAGCACTTCGGTTCGCCTCCCGGCGGGACAGCACGACATCTCCGCCTTCTACGGCAAGCTCGCAAGCTCGAGCGGCCTGCAGCTCTCAGTATACGATGTAGTGGGCTTCAGCGAACGATGGAAGGCGAAAAGCGGCCTGACGCTCGGTGCGACGTGCGTCTCGATGGACAAGGGAGGGTCCGATGGACGTCTGATGTTGGGAGCCACCTGTCAGACGCAAGTGGCCGGGAGGTCCAGCCTCGGACTCGAGATGGTGTACGGAATGACGAGGGACGGCACAGAGGCCGGAGCCGGCTTTGCCGCCCACTTCGACGTGCCGTTCGCGTCGTCGTCCTTGGGCATGGATGTTGCGCTGATCCAGCCGGGATATCCTCTCCCCGGCGCACCGGCTTCGCTCTCTCCTCAAAGGGGCGGGGTGGCACGGTATGGGCTCCGGACGATGGCGAAGGTCTCCGCGAAGGGCGTCCTCAATGTGAACGCGGCTCTCACCCGCGACAATCTGGACGGCTCCGCGCCATACACCGTGAACCGTCTCAACCTGGCTGCAACATACTACTATCCTCTGGCAGTGGGCTGGAACGTGCGCTCGTCGTACCAGGGCGAGCTCAAGCAGAGCGACGATCGTCCGAACCGCACCATAGACTCGGTTTCGGCGACCGCGTCGCTGGGAGTGTCAGGACAGCTCCGCGCATGGGGAAGTAAGCTGGCCATTCAGGGAACGTACTCCGCTGGTTCGACGGAGGACCGCGTCTTGGGGAAGACGTCACGGGTCGCGTGGTTGTCTGCTTCATGCTCAGCTCCGATCGGGTCGTGGAGCGCAGTTGGAAGGCTTGACATGTCCCGGAAGGAATCGCTGGACGACGGACAGCGCACGGACTCGGCAACCGCGAGGGTGACGGCAAGCGGGCAGATCGTGCCGAACCGCCTCCAGGGGACGCTCACTCTCTTCACGACGGCAAGCGATAGCTTCAGCGGGCCGTCCTCAGCACCTATACAGCGCAAGACCGAGACGGGTTTCGAGGGTACGGTCAAACTCGCCGTCGGAAAACGGTCCACGGCCTCTGTGGTCTTCAGAGAGTCGTGGTGGACGCAGGAGGACGCGTCTCTCAAGAACGGTCATAACCGCACGCTCAATCTAGAGTGGGTGGTAGCGTTCTGACGGGCCGGTCTTGGCGGCCGGTCTCGGTTTGTGAGGGTGCCCTGGAAGCGGTTTCGGCGGCGGAATTTCGCGAGCTTCGGTGCTCAGGTGCGTACCGGCGGCGCTGGCCTCGAATGCGGCCACATGGTGGCGGTCTCCGCTCTTCTGGCCGCGGACTCTCGCACTGTCAGGGTGAGGGGAAACAGCACGTGCCGTTCTGAAGGGCTCTGCCTTTCCACGAGCCTTATGAGCAGCTCAGCCGCGGCTTGGCCAAGGCGATAGATGGGCTGCGTGACTGTTGTGAGGGCGGGGGTCACGTACGCACCCAGGGCGATTCCGTCGAACCCCACCACCGAGAGATCTTGTGGTACCCTGAGGCCGCGTTGCCTTGCGGCGTTTATCGCACCTATTGCCATCATGTCATTGGATGCGAACACCGCAGTGACACCGGTGTTTCGATCGAGGATGTCCATGGTCGCGCGGTAGCCTCCGGGCTCCGTGAAATCCCCTTGCGCGATTCGCGACTCATCATGGGGGATGCCGTGGCGGGCGAGGGCTGCTCGATATCCTTCAAGTCTGCGGAACGTGGCGGTCTGGTCAGGTGGGCCCGCGATGCACGCGATGTTCCTGTGCCCAAGGCTGACGAGATAGTCCACGGCCATCTCCACGCCGGCTTCATTGTCTCCGTCAACCCAGCATACGTCGCTGTTTCGACCGGGGTTGCCCAAGAACACGAAGGGAATGCCGCGCTCTTTGAGGAAGTCCACCCGCTCGTCGGTGATCCTGGGCTCTGTCAAAATGAGTCCGTCCACCCGTCGGGAGCTCACGATCTCCGCGAAGGTCGTGCTGCCCGACGGCCCGCCCTGGGACGCTCTCGGGCTTGACAGCAGTATCGAGAACCCCTTGGTGACAGCGTAGTCTCCTATGCCGCCCACGAATTCCAGAAAGAACGGGTCGGACAGGGAACGGGGCGCGAACGGGATGACGAGGCCGATGACGTTGGTGCGGCGTCGCGCAAGACCGCTCGCGGCGGAGTGCGGCCTGTAATTGAGTTCGCGAGCGAGATGCTGGACTCGCGCGCGCGTCTCGCTGCTTACGCGCGGGTCGCCTGCGAGAGCTCTCGACACGGTTGACTTGGAGATCTTCAGCCACTCGGCAAGGTCCTGCATGGTGACGGGCACGTCGTCATCCTCCTTGGCCTGACGCCGGCATTCCGGCCAAACCCGCGTCCACTTCGACGGTCAAGACCAGCAGACACCAGCTCGCCTCCGTCGGCCCGAGGCTTAGGCGGGCTCTGAGACTGAGATCGGCCGTCAGGCTGAGATCGGCCATGAGACAGAGACCGGACGTGAGACTGAGACCGCCGCCCTTGGGCTACCGGAACTGCGGCTCTCGTCCCGGATAGGCGTCCCGGCGCTGCAACCGGTTGCATTCCAAGTTAAGTCCTTCGCTTTGTCCGACGCGAATCCTCTTTGTACGATGATAGCCAACAATCATGGTCGCGCGCAATACGTCGCGCGCAAAAGCCACTCTCATCCCAGACTGAGGCGGCGAAGTTGAGCTTCACGCCTCGGACTTGTGAGCCGTGTCGCCCATTTGCATCACGCCGTCTCTCTTCAGTCTCATTCCGTCATGTCGCGACATCTGGTCGCTGAGATCACGCCTGCCTCGCGTTTCCCGGACGGTCCAACAGCACCGGGCCGCAGCTCGCGGCCTGGCCCGGATCCCGATCCACCGCGCGGCCCGCCACTCCTCCCAACGCCGACGTCGCCGCACGGCGCCTTGGTGCAGGCAGGGAGGGTGCTGAATAGGATAGGGTCGAGGCGAGCGGAGGGGGTGGCGCATGGCCATGGTGGCGAAACGGCCCGTGAAATTCAAGCGCGGCGACTCGGGTCCGTTCATTGCTGAAGCCCAGGAGATGCTGGCGAGACTTGGATTCGACCCTGGCCTTCCCGAGGGTGTGTTCGTGTCGAAGACCGAGGACGCGGTGCGCGCCTTTCAGCGGGAGTACGGGCTCGAGGTCACGGGCGTTCTGGATTGTGCGACGCTCAAGCTGCTATACGAGGAGGTAGACCCGCAGGGGTATCCATCCGTCTTGATGGAAGGGCCCGTCGACGTCGAAGTCGACGGCGGTGGCGGCGGTGGCGGCGGTGGCGACGGTGGCGACGGTGGCGTCGGTGGTGGCGGTGGTGGCGGTGGCTGTGGGGAGGGTGATGGCGGAGGCGAGGGCGGCGGCAGCGAGTTTCCTGAAGGGTCCGGCCGTGAAGGTCTCGTCCGACACGCACGCGACGGGCTTGGGGCCGAGTCGGACGCTTCTAATCGAGGTCGGGCGATCGTCATAAGCGTGGGCGAACGCGCTCTTGGTCTTTACGAAGGCGACCGGCTCGTGCGGCGGTACCCCGTGGCCATCGGCAAGCCTTCGACCCCTACGCCCGTGGGAACCCACAGAATCCTCGAGAAGATCATGTACCCCGGTGGGGGTCTCGGCACGAGGTGGATGGGGTTCACGCACCAGATGCATGGCATCCACGGCACGAACCGCCCGGAGCTCATCGGGCAGGCGGTCTCCAACGGCTGTGTGAGGATGCACAATCGGGACGTCGAAGAGCTCTACGGCCTCGTGGACATAGGCACTCCGGTCATCGTCATCACCGGGCCGGTGAGCTCCTGGCCGTCCCTCGGGAAAGCCGGCGGCGTCGCGGGGAGCCCGTCCTCAGTTGATGGGCAGAGTGGAAAACCCTGGGGGCTCGGGACCCCTGGGTCGGACCGTCCTCGAGACCCTGAGGAACCCGGGAGTCGCACATACGTGGTGCAGCCTGGCGACAGTCTCTGGTCCATCGCCAAGCGGTTCGGAACCACGGTGGAGGCGCTCGTGGCCGCGAACAGCATAGCCAACCCGGAGCTGATCTACCCTGGGGATGTCCTCCGGATACCGTGAGAGGTTCCGCGATAGCTGTATCAGCTCCGCGTAATCATATCCTCGTCAAGTCTGCACCGAGTGCCGAGACTGAATGGCTCTGACCTGTATGGTCCTCAACCTGTTCAGAGCGGCTGCGATCTCGATAGGGCGAGCGAGGCAGTAGTCGCCGTGGACGTACGGCGCGACCACGTCCATCCCGCGCGCGGCAACCTCCCGTTCGAGCCGCTCTATGAGCTCCCGGATTGTCGCTTTGCCGTCCAGGAGGCGCGTCTCTATGTAGCGGAGGGCATCCGCGATGAATCTCGTCTGACCCGGGTCCACCACTTGCTCCACGTTGCGCAGGTCGATCTCTTCGCGTCCGAGGACGATCGCGTCGGTGCCCCTGGCCTTGGTCTTTCCGGAGCGGCGGTCCCCGGTCCTTGCGAACCCAAGGGAGACCGGCACCCTGCCGGCGACGCTCAGATCTTCGTCGCGGCCCTCGAAGGCGCGCCCGGTAGGGAAGCGAGCGGCCACTTCACGCGCGCGGCCGGTCACGTCCACCGGCCTGTACTCGTCCATCATGATCACGGTGTCCGCGACGTCGAGATAGTCTCCCGAGCCCCCGAGGACCAGCACGGTTGAGATGCCGTCTTCCGCTAGGGTGCGCACGCGATCGATGAACGGGGTGATGGGTTCCTTGTCCTTGGCCACGAGCGCCTGCATGCGGCGGTCCCGGATCATGAAGTTCGTCGCGGAAGTGTCCTCGTCCACCAAGAGCACTCTCGCCCCCGCCTCAACGGCTTCCACTATGTTTGCCGCCTGGGACGTGCTGCCGCTCGCGTTCTCAGTGGAGAAATGCCGGGTGTCGGCGCCGAAAGGGAGCTTGGCGATGAAGAAGCTGATGTCGTCCTCGGTGACGGCGCGGCCGTCCTCAGCTCGGATCTTCACGGCCAGCGGAGAGGTTACCACGAGTTCGCGGCCGTCGCCGGGGACGTGGTTGTAAACACCTCGCTCTATCCCGCGAAGGAGCGTGGACTTGCCGTGGTACCCGCCGCCCACGATGAGGGTTACGCCTAGTGGGATGCCCATCCCTCGGACCGGGCCACGGTTCGGGAGGACGACCTCGACTTCGAGTGACGGCGGGGATTCGAACGGCACAACGTTGCCCCGGTCCAGGGGACGCTCGTCCACACCGCTGCGCCGTGGCAGGATGGCGCCATTCGCGACGAACGCTACGATCCCGAGCTCGGGGAGGACTTCGCGGAGGGCGTCGGCGTCTTCCGCCGCGGCGACGTGTCGCTCGAGAGCGGCGGCCTCAGCATCAGACAGGGACGCGAACACGAGGGACTCCCGGACGAGCCTGGGGACGGCGCCGCAAATGAGGTCCTCGGCCACGCCGCCGAGGACCGTGCGCCCCGCTGCGGGGAGCCCCACTGTGAACCGGGCTTCGACGAAGTCCTCGTCCACGAGGACAGAGTTACGGGCGAGGACCTCCTGTCCCGGACGCGCCATCGAGATCCGGCCGCTCCGCCCGATGCCTCCGGCAGCTGCCTCGGAAGCGGCGAGGCCGCTGAAACGGCGGGTGAGGAAATCCGAGAGGGCGATTCGCCGCGAAGGCGTAGAATAGGACCGCGCTGGGAAACGCGCCACACTCTGAGGGACGCGGACCCTGAACCTGCTTGGCGGGGCGAACGGGTCGGGCTGCACGTGGTCTATGAAGAGCTCGAATCCTGGGAATGCGAAATGCCCGCGGATGTCCTGATACGCCTTGTAGCCTCGGTGGTCTATGCGTCGCAGAATCGACGTGAGCTCACTTTGTGACGAAACCATTTCCCGGCGACACCCTCCTCTGTTCAAGTTCTCGGATACGGGCCACGCGAGGCACCCCATTGTCGATCGACTGTCGATCGACTTGGGGATTGACTCGGCGTCTGGGGGTGCCCGCGGAGGCGGCCGTTGTTCGTGCGCGTCATCGTGCGAGAGAGCCGATAAACCAGATACATGATATCATTACCAGCCTGCGCGGTCAGTACGCGACAGTACGCGACGTCCAGCCATATGAAGGGGCGGCGGGCGCGCGTGCGAGTCCACACGATTCTCGAAAGCGAAAGGAGGATTTTCGTCAGACGTACAGAAAAACATACGAGGGCGCTGAAACGTTCAAGTAGACGGGGTGAGCCATCGGATGTCGAGAGTCCGACCCAACACGCGCTGTCTTGGGATCGGCCCGGTTGCTGCCTGCGACAGTCTGGGAGGTTTCGGGCTTTCATGGCTGTAACGATTAAGGACATCGCAAAGATAGTGGGCGTTTCCCCGACAGCCGTTTCCAGGGCGCTCAACGATCACCGCGACATCGGCGAGGAAACGCGCGAGAAGATCAAGCGAGTGGCTCAGGAGCTGGGTTACCGGCGCAATGCCATTGCGAGAGGGCTCGTGACCAAGAAGACCGACACGATCGGTCTCTTCGTCCTTGGAAGGGGCCCTACCGGATTCGGTGATCCGTTCGCGTACGAAGTCATCCTGGGTGTCATGGACACGGTGAGCGCGGCCGGTTACGACCTCGTGCTCTACGGAGTCGGCGGTCCGTCCGAAGGCGGGCGGCCCAACGGGAGGTCGTGCGTCCGGTCGTACGTGGGGAAATGCAAGGAGCGTCAGGTGGACGCGGTCATCATGATGGGACTTCGCACGGATGACCCGCAGTACCGTTCGCTCAGCGAGCTCGACGTGCCATGCGTGCTCATAGACGTGGCTCCGCCGGGGGATGGGATAGGCTTCGTGGCGTCCGACAACGTCCTCGGGTCAAAGACCGCCACCGAGCATCTCATTTCACTTGGGCATAGGAAGATAGGCATGCTGAACGGACACGCGCATGCCACGGTCAGCGGGGAGCGGCTCGAAGGGTACAAGATTGCCCTCATGAACGCCGGGATACCGTATGACCCAGCCTTGACGTTCGAAGGCGATTTCTCGAGCGAGTGCGGGGCGCAGGCTGCGGAGTACTTCATGATGCTTCCGCGCGACACGCGTCCGACCGCGGTGGTGGCGGCGAGCGACCTGATGGCAATTGGCCTTGTACAGACGCTCAAGGCTATGGGGCTCTCAATTCCCCAGGACGTGTCAGTGGTGGGGTTCGACGACATACCCAGCGCGTCGCACGTGGACCCGCCGCTCACCACGGTGAGGCAGGCCCGGTACGATCTTGGAGCGACGGCTGCGAGAATGGTGTTGGGCCGTCTGCAGGACGGGCGATCGGGGAACGCGTTTCCCGCTCCTGGGTTCCGGCTCGCGACGAATCTCATCGTGAGAGGCTCTACGGCACCGCCGCGTAGCGAACGCGCCTGACGCGGTGCGCCAAGGAAGGCGGCGCCGAAAAGTGGCTGGTGGCGGCGGGTGGCTGCGGGGAATGCGGAGCGGGGGACGCGGACGTGGCAAGCCCGTCGCGTGCTGCGGGCGACAGGGGGACTTCGAGGGAGAAATCGTGTGAGATAACCCTTGGTTACTTTAACGTTGAAGTAATTGCATTTCCCCCGGGGCTCTCCATTCCTTGGGGAATTCCCCCAAGCGTAGTGGGCTGTTGAGCGGTGCGGAGCGCGGCGCCCCGGGGTGCGACGCGGCCACGCGCGGCTTAGCATGGCCACGCACGGCTTCGCACGGCGCCGTACAGCTCCTCACGGCGCCACACGACGCAGACGGATCGCCAGGGATGCATGAGCGAGGGACCAGAGACGGACCGGCCGGGATCGGATGGAGGGAACGAGTTGACCAGCGAGAGACACGGATGGTGCATAGTCGAGGACGAACTCGACCTTGCGAAAGCAGGACACAGGGAGACAGTCTGCGCTTTGGGAAATGGTTATCTGGGCGTGAGGGGAGCTCCCGAGGAAGGCCACCCAGGGTCGACCCCGGCGACTTTCATCGCAGGGGTGTTCGACACCGCTCCGGGCGGCGTGCCGGAGCTCGTCGTCGCGCCCAATTGGCTGCGCATGCGCATCACCGTCGATGGCGAAGAGTTCGGAATGGCTCGAGGAGAGCTGCTGTCTTTCAGGCGAACGCTTGACATGCGTGAAGGGATCCTGGAGCGCGCCGTGAGATGGCGAGGCTCGCGAGGCCGGACCGTGCGCTTCACGTGGCGTCGGCTGGTGTCGATGGCGGACATCCACGTGGGAGCGGTGAGCCTCTCGATCGAACCCGAGGACAGCGACGTCGAGGTCGTTGTGGACTGTGCCATCGACGGACGAGTTTCGAATGCCAGGGCTGTTCACCTTGACGTGGTGGAGCAGGGGCGCCATGGGGAGGCTAGCTATGTCGTGGCGCGCACCAGGTCGTCGGGCGTCACGATAGCCGAGGCTCAGATAGTGGAGGCCTTTGGAGGGGACGCCGGGTCGGAGGGGTGCGAACCCTGCCCCGCCGCAACCTGGGTCTCGCATGATACGGGCTCGGCCTTGCTGAAGCTGACGTGCCGGCGTGGGGAGCGCGTTGCCGTTGAGAAGTACGTAGGCTTCGGCACGTCCCTCGATGCCGCGACGAGTGATTGTTGTGACGTCGCCGACCCGCTCGCGCTTGCGTTGAGCGCCGCGAGGCGCGGCGCCGAGCGCCGCTTTGCGGGACTCCTGGAAGAGCACCGCAGGGTGTGGCGCGACATATGGGACAGATGTGACATCGTCATAGAAGGGGATGACTTCGCCCAGAGGGCGGCGCGTTTCGCGATGTTCCACATGGTACAGGCCGCGCCGCGCCACACGGACCGCGTGAGCATAGGCGCTCGAGGATTGTCCGGAGAAGGCTACAAGGGTCACGTCTTCTGGGACACGGAGACGTTCGTGGTGCCATTCTTCACGTTCACCCTGCCCGAAGTGGCCCGCAACCTCCTCGGATACAGGTACAACACGCTCGCGGCCGCGCGCAGGAACGCGGCCTCGAAAGGCTATCGCGGCGCCATGTTTGCGTGGGAGAGCGCCGATACGGGCGAAGAGACCACGCCTTCGTGGGGGGATCCCGACCCGCTGACCGGCGCGAGACGGCGGATCCTCTGCGGTGACCTGGAGCACCACATCACGGCCGACGTGGCTTACGCCGTGTGGCAGTATTGCATGGCCACAGGGGATGAGGAGTTCCTGCTGCGTCGAGGGGCGGAGATCATCATCGAGACCGGTAGGTTCTGGGCTAGCCGTGCGTCTTACAACCCGTCGACTCAGGCGTACGAGATCCTGCACGTCATAGGCCCTGATGAGTACCACGAGGACGTGAACAACAATTACTACACCAATGCCATGGCGCGCTGGAACATTCGGGCAGCGTTGGCGTTGAGCAACTACTTGATGGCCAGCCACCCGGCTGAGTGGTCACGTCTTGTATCCGCCATCGGTATCAACCATGACGAACTAGCCCACATGGCTGACGTAGCCAGGCGGCTCGTGTGCGGCCGAGCGCTCTTCGCGCCAGAGCCTTTCGCGGACGCTGTGACCCAGGACGTGCCAGGCGGGAAGCCATGGGATAGAGCTGGGGCTGGGGGACAGCGAGAGCCCCTCGTCCCAGGGGCGCCCGTGATCGAACAGTTCGACGGGTTTCGAGACCTCGCTGACGTGGTGATCAAGCTGGACGGGCCGGAGTTCAGGCCGATGGAAACCGTAATAGGACCCGAAGCTGTAGCCAGATCGCAGGTGGTGAAGCAGCCAGACGTTCTCATGGCTCTCTACCTCCTGGGGGAGAGCGTTGCGGACGACATCAGTCTTGCTGGTGAAACGTGCGCAGGTGGTGCTGACGGTGAGGTCGGCGCCGGTGGCGATATCGGCACTGGCGGCGAGACCAGCACTGGTGGCGGGATCGGTGCTGGCGGCGGGATCGCCGCTGGTGGCGGTCACGCGCTGCCACTGCGGCACCCTGCGGGCGCTTCCTGGAAGGAGGTTGTGCGGGCGAACTGGGACTACTATGAGCCGAGGACGGATCACGGTTCGTCCCTGAGCTGCGCCATACACTCGACCATTGCCAGCATGTTGGGGCTCGACGAGGAAGCGTGGCGCTACTTCGAGCGCGCCGCCCGAATCGACCTTGCAGACGCCATGGGTAACTCTGCGAACGGAATCCACATGGCCACTCAAGGTGGCCTGTGGCAAGCCATAGTGAACGGCTTCGCGGGAATTCAGGCCCCCGTGAGCGTGCCTCGCGAAAGGGATGCCAGTCTCTCTCCGTGGGCTGGCGGGACGCTGCGAGTCGACCCGCGTCTGCCAGGCCGGTGGAGGCGCCTGTCGGCGACTCTCACTTGGCGTGGCACACGAATGCGCGTGGAGTTTGACGGATCTTGCCATACATCCGTAAGAGTCTGCGGCTGAGAGGTCTCTTTGACGTCTCGCCATGATTGGCCATACGGCGAGGAGGCCGCGGTTCGTGGATGGTGGCGCCTGGGCCTGGGGAAGGGAACAGGGTGCGGCGTAAGACTAAAGCTCGGTCGAGAGAGGGAGGTGGAAGACGCGACGAAGCGGACTTGGAGACCAACTGGAGGAGTCGCGCGTCTGGAAGGTGCCGTTTCGACTAATACAAGAGGAGGGAGTCCTGGAATGAAGAGACTTGCGTGTGTGGTGTTGTGCGCTGTGCTGATCGCTGCGTTGGCCGCGGGCGCCGTTGCGGCGGACAAGGTGACCCTCGTGCTTTCCGGCTGGCAGGCTTCGCCCGAGGAGCAGCAACTCGTGGCGGATGCCCTGAAGGTGTTCGCCCAGAAGCACCCGAACATCGAGGTGAAGTACGAGCCCATCGTGGAGGATTTCGCGACGAAGATCAAGACAATGCTTGCCGCCCGTAACGCTCCCGACGTCTTCTACGTTGACATTTTCTGGGCTGAACCGCTGATGTCCCGCGGAATGCTTCTCGCTCTCGACCCATACATGGCCAAGACCGGAACAAAGCGCTCCGACTTCGCCGAGACTCTCTTGAACGGCTTTACATACAACGGCAAGACGTACGGGATTCCGAAGGACTTCAACACGCTTGGCCTATTCTATAACAAGAAGATGTTCGACGAGGCGAAGATACCCTATCCCACGCCGGATTGGACATGGGAAACGCTGCGCGAAGTTGCGAAGAAGTTGACGAAGATCGTGGGAGATCCTTCGAAGGATCGCTACGGGATATGCCTGCCTGTGGACGCCGCGCGCTTTCGTCCGTTCCTTGTTCAAAGCGGCGCCCAGTTCCTGGACAAGACGGGGAAGAAGTGCCTCTTCGCTTCGCCTGAAGGCGTGAGGGCGCTCGACTACTACACGAGCTTCAAGATGAAGGACAAGTCGGCGGTCATACCCTCCGAGGTCGGCGCA
This sequence comes from Bacillota bacterium, assembly GCA_024653485.1. NCBI lineage: Bacteria > Bacillati > Bacillota > Bacillota bacterium. The sequence goes on from JANLFY010000004.1 coordinate 117,038, forward strand.
GGTTGGGGCGGCGACGCTTTCGGCAAGGAGCGCGTCGCGATGGTGCTTGAGGGCGGCTGGCTCATTCCTTACCTTGACAACAACTTCGCCAACGTCGAATACGGCGTTTGCGAGCTGCCCAAGGGCCCCGCGGGACGCGGCAACGTGTACTTCACGGTCTCCTACAGCGTGGCCGCAAGCTGCAAGCACCCCGAGGAAGCCTGGCTCCTCGTGGAGCACCTGACCGGGTACGAGAACCAGAAGAAGGTCCTGGAAACGGGCTTCGCCCTCCCAACCAGGGTTGCGCTGGGGGATCATCCGTTCTTCAAGAGCAACCCCAACATGGCGGCGATCTTCAAAGGCTACGCGTACGCCGTTCCGTGGCAATTCGGTGAGCACGGCGAGAAGATAATGAACGTGCTGAACCAGTCCATTGAGAAGATATACCTGAAGAACGAGCAGCCCGACAAGGCCATGAACGACGCGGTCCGGGAGATCGACGGGATCCTGTCGGAGTGACGAGTATGGGTTCGCTCGTTGACACGTCGCGGCATGTGCCATGACGGAAGGAAGGCGCCCGGCCGGCCGGCACAGCCTGAGCCGGCCGGCCGGGCGGCGTCGGAGAGCGACTGCTGTAGAGCAACCGCTGCAGGAGGAGACGTGTCTCTTGCACGTCGCTTGCTCGATAGGTGGTGAGAGCGATGAACCCTTTGCCTGGCACCCAATCCAACGCCCAACCAGGCTCGGCGTGGTCGCGTGCGGCGGCCCGCCTTCGGAAGGAGAAGGTGTCCGAAGCAATAACCGGCTATCTGTTCGTCGCACCGTTTCTCCTGACGATAGGCACCTTCGTTTTCCTGGCGGCTGTATATGCGCTATATCTCAGCTTTCACAAGTACGATCTTTTCACTCCCCCTGAATTCGTGGGGCTCGCGAACTATCGAAGGCTCCTGGCCGACCGCGACCTCCGCATAGCTCTTCGCAACGTGGTGATATATGCCGCGGGCGTGGTGCCAATCCAGACAGCTGTGGCGCTCTTCCTTGCGGTCCTGGCGAACCAGCGGCTCAAGCTACGAGGGTTCTTCCGATCAGCGTACTACGTCCCGTGCATCACGTCCTCGGTGGCCAGCTCCATCATCTTCATGTGGCTTTACTATAAGCAGGGCATCATCAACTACATCCTGTCGCTCTTGAGGCTCCCTTCGGATACTGACTGGCTGGGAAACCCATCCACCGCACTTCCAGCCATAATGACGCTCGTGATATGGACGACATCCGCGTATTTCATGGTGGTGTTCCTTGCTGCGCTGCAGGACATACCTGTGAGTGTTTGTGAGGCTTCGAGAATAGACGGCGCGAGCACCTGGCAGACTTTCCGGCACGTGACGCTGCCGCTCTTGAGGCCGAGCATATTCCTGGTCGTCGTGCTCGGGACCATAGGGTGTATGCAGGTGTTTGATCAAGTTTACATCATGACGAGAGGTGGGCCGCTCAAGTCCACGATGTCCATCGTGTACCTCGTGTACACTGAGGCTTTCGGTGATCTCAAGTTCGGTTACGGAGCGGCCATGGCCTTCGCTTTGTTTGCGGTCATCTTCGTCTTGACCTTGATTCAGCGGAGGCTCCTCGATATCAGGATCGAGTATTGATTCTCGCGGTCGCACACGTGTTCTGCGCAAGTCTCTGCCAGGCGACCGCACACGGACACACGGACATCGGGAAGGGGAAAGGGAGAGGTGCGAGACATGTCTTCCGATCGTGGAATCCCAGGCTGTGGAGCCTCGGTCGAGCCGTCCCGTCTGCGCACTCGCCTCAAGAGCAGAAGGCACGCATTTGAGCGGCGTGCTGCAAGCGTGGCCATACACGTCTTAGCCATTGTCGTCGCCATCGTCACGTTGGCTCCGTTCGCGTTCACCATATCAGCGTCGTTCAAGACCCTTTCCGAGGTCCTGGACTGGCCTCCAACCTTCATCCCATCCAGACTCAGCCTGGACAACTACAGGGCGGTCTGGACCGTCTCGCCGCTCTTCCCGAAATGGCTTCTGAACAGCGCTCTGGCGTCGACGATCACGGTCACGACGAACTTGTTCTTGTGCTCGCTCGCAGGCTACGCCTTTGCCCGGCTACGCTTCCCGGGCCGAGATGCGATGTTCATGGCCACCCTCGGCACCCTCATGATACCGGGGCAAATCACTCTCATACCACGCTACATCATCGTTCACCGATTGGGGCTGGTTGACTCACTGGCGGGCTTGGTCCTCCCGGATGTCGCCCGCGTCTTGGGCGTCTTCCTGATGGTTCAATTCATGAAGGCGATTCCGAAGGAACTGGAGGAGGCTGCGAAGATCGACGGCTGCTCACGATTCGGGACGTACCGCCACGTCATACTCCCCTTGTGCAAACCTGTGATGGCCGCGCTCGCCATCTTCACGTTCCAGGGCACGTGGAACGATTTCACCTGGCCGCTCGTCGTGCTCAACTCGCCGGGGAACTTCACGCTCGCCCTCGGCCTCAATTACCTGCGGGGCCAGTACTATACCTTTTGGCACCTGGTCCTGACGGGGTCGCTGTTCAACATCCTGCCGATGCTCGTGGTCTTCCTCTTGTTCCAGCGGTACTTCGTGCAGGGGATGTCCATGTCGGGGCTAAAGGGATGAGAGCACGTCTCGCCTGGCGCTGATTGCGCTTGGAGTGGTCGACCGGTCCTGCATCGGCGGCGTGGGTGGGTGTGGGTGGCTTCTGCGCCTGCCTCCATGGGCACGCCAAGACTCCTAACTGTCTCGTCGCGGTTCTCCGCGAAGACCCCGCCAGCTCCGACTCCGACGGTCCCATAGTCCGACGGAGTCCAGCTCAGGACGGCGCAGCAGGACGCGAATGATACGGCCCTGCCCGTCGTCCAACAGTACCGGGCAATGGTCTCGGGTGGGAAGCACGCGGCATGGTTCTTGGGCTGGTCCTGGGCCACGCGTGCGGGGAGTAGTCTGGGTTTCCACGGGTCCCAAAGTGGGGTCGCCAAGGCGACCGAGGCAAGGAGACGGGAAGCGATGGCGATGGAATGCGAAGGTCTTGAGGCGGTGAGCGTCCGCGAGCTCGTCGTGCAGTATGGCTCTGTAGTGGCTGTGGAGGGCCTCTCTTTCGAGGTGGGGCGGGGCGAGATATACGGGCTCCTCGGTCCCAACGGCGCGGGGAAGAGCAGCACGATCAAGACGCTCGTGGGACTTGTGGAGCCCACTTCAGGGGATGTCAGGGTGTTCGGGCACTCGCACAGGGATGAGATGGTCGTAAAGAGCCTGATCGGATTCGTTCCGGAGGATGTCCTCCTCTTCGACTCCCTGACGCCCAGAGAGTTCTTGGAGTTCATCTCCTCCGTTCGGCGTCTTGCTGCCTTTGAGGCAAACGCAAGGATAGAGCGGATGGTCAGGGCGTTCAGGATGGAACCGTACTTCGACAGTCCCATCGCAACGCTCTCGCTGGGCACCAAACAGAAAGTGGCGGTCATCGCGGCGCTCCTTCACGACCCACCGCTCCTCGTGCTCGACGAACCTCTCAACGGGTTGGACGCTCGTACTTCGCGCATACTGAAAGAGCTCGTGAGCCTACACGCGCGCAAGGGCGGCGCCGTCATCTTCTGCACCCACGTCATGGAGGTGGCTGAGCGCCTATGCACGCGGGTGGGCATAATCAACCACGGTCGCATGGTGGGAGAGGGAACCATCCAGGAGCTGCGGGAGCTCGTGCACGCCGATGAATCACTAGAGGACATATTCCTAAAGGTGACAGCCGAGGAGGCCGGGATCGCCGAAACCATAAGGGCCTTGGAAGGCGATTGGGAGGGTGGGGGGAATGGGGCGAAAGACTGAGACGTCGCGCACCGTTCGGACGCGAGCCGACCTATGGCGCATGTCCGCGATCGTCTACAGGGAAGCGATGTTTCAGAGCCTCTACGGTCTCAAGCGGGGAGGCCGGCTCCCCGAGACAAAGGCGCCCGGCGACTTCAGGAGATTCATGAGACAGAGCGCGGTAGTGATGAAGCTGCTTCTCTGCGTGTTCTTGGCGGGCGCCGCCGTGGGAGGTGCTCTCGGGGCCGCCAAGGCCTCCTTTCCGGGTGTGAGCCGTGCTGCAAGCATGGCCGTGGCCGCGGGCGTGTCTCTCCTCTTGGTAGGGTTCATCATCACGGTGATGGCGATGGACATGGTGACAGGGTTCGTCGCGTCGAAAGCCGTGCACACACTGGTGCTACTGCCTCTCTCTCGACATGAGGTGGCGGCCGCGGCGCTGCTCGGATTCCTCAGAATCTTCGATGTCCCTTTGGTGGTAGGCTTGTTGGCGTTCGCCGCTTCCCATGCCGTCCTCGCGCGCTCGTTCGTCGGGGCGATCGCCTATCTTTCGGGAGTCGCGACCGCGGAGGCTTTCGCGGTGGTGCTCGCTTTCGCTCTGGCGGAGCTCTTCTACGCGAAGGTGTTCAATCGGACCGGAGGCGGGCTCCGGAACTTGGCGAGAACGCTATACCTCGTGATGACTATCATGCCTGGGATGGGTATGTACTTCTTGTTCTCCTATCAGGCCTCCCTTGGCAAAGCCATCCTCGCGGCCATTGCAGAGAATCCCTCGCTCGCCGGCGCGCTCCAGTTTTCGTATCCAGCGTGCTTCGGCTTTCTTACATCTGCGGCGAGCGGCGCAGATGGCGCCACGCGCGGGATGCTCGTGGCCTCGGGCGTGGCCTCTGCCGCGTATGCTGCGCTCGCAGCTCGAAGTCTCGCGTGGGTCGGTGCGCGCCTGAGGGCGCGGGCGCTGGGCGGAGTCGCCGGCGCCCGTCGCGGCGTGTCGCGGCCCACTGCTTCGCACGGGAGCTTCCGGGTGAGGCCTGTGACACCTTGGCTGGGCGTGCTCGTCAAAGACATACGCCTCGTGTTCCGGTCGCCGTCTGAGGCGGCTTTGCTGATAATGCCGGCTGCGGCCGTCATTCCCTGGGCAGTGGTGATGGGTTCGAGCGGCCGGCTTCGCGCGGGTTCACTGGGCGTTGTCAGTTTCATGGCCTTGATGGCGGTCACCGCGGTGCCTGCCCTGTTCAACGTGGAAACGGTCGGGCAATCTTACGTGAGAACCCTTCCCGTGGAGGCCCGGTGGACTCTGGCAGCCAAGGCGGCCGTGGCCACGACGACGTACATGGTGTCGGTCGTCGTTCTGCTCGCGATGGCCGCCCTCACAGGGCGGGCGGAGATGCGTGTCCTTGTTACCTCGTGCGGGTCGGGGGCGCTGCAGGCCGCTGCGGGGTCGCTCGTGACCGGGTTCGTGCTCTTGCAGCGGTCAGGATCGTCTCGGAGGTTGGGGAAGCTAGGGAAGTCAGAGCGGCTGGACCGTGGGAAGGGAAGCGTCCGAGACGGCGGCGGCACTTGTGTAGAGGGCGCCACACGGGTCAGCGGCACTTGCGCTAGGGCCGGCGAGGGAGGAGGCGGAGCCAGAGTGAGCCCGTTCATGTCTCCCGGGGTCTATCTGAAAGCCATGACGGCCGGCGGTCTCTTCGTGGCGCTGCCTCATGTCGCGGCGAACGCGGGGCAGACGGCGCTCGGTCTTGCGCCTCTGCCCAGGCACTTCGCGGTCGGCGTCGCGGAGCTCGCATTGGTTGCTGCCGTGACCTTGTCGGACTCGTCAGCAAGGTGGTAGCTGCCGCTCCAATTCTCTTGCTGTTGGGCGCCGTGGTTGCCATAGAGGACTAGGCTAGGAATCTTGCTGCGCTGCTGGGTTTGCTGGTTGCACGAGCACCGCAAATCCATTACATTGAAAATGTAGACCTGGCCGCAGGTGTTTGAGACAACTAGCAAGGTGTGGGTCCGAGAAGAAGGGAAGTACCTGTTTCAGTCGGTCTGGCATGCGGGTGTTGCCATGCGCGCACCGCAGGTAGTCTGACAGGAGGGCGTGGTCTCTGGTCATGCAACAAGAGCAGCTCAGCATGTTCGAGGGCTCAGCTACGGACCTCAGTGAAGGTTGTGATCGTCTATCTGGTTTCGAGGCGCCGAACTCGGTGTTAATCAGTACTGCGTTGCCGTCCCGGACCATCAGTGCTCAAGGTACTGCGGAGCGCTATTCGCACGGCAAGACACCTCACAGTGTGCATGTCTGGTGGGCGAGGCGACCTCTCAGCTCCATGCGTGCTCTCGTCTTTGCCTCGTTGGCGAGGATTAGCAGCGAGGAGGACTTCAAGCGTTCTTTTGATCTGTGTGCGGCACTCGCCCGCTTTCAGCCTGTTCCTCTTGGGGCAGTCATGAGTGCTCGACAAGTACTTGGGGACGGTCGTGTGGTTCTCGATCTCTTTGGTGGTGGGGGGAGCATTGCGTTCGAGGCGGCCCGTCTGGGATGTAAGGCCATCTCCGTAGAACTGAACCCACTGGCAGTATTCGTCCAGCGGACCCTCATGGACTACAGCCAAAATGTCGAGGAGTTGCCCCGTAAGGTCAGACGGTACGGTCATTGCTTGTTGCGTCGCTTGCGCGCCGACACTGCACCGCTCTTTCCATATCGGTCGACGGCGGAAGGGGATACCGTGGCCTACTTCTGGGTCCGGAGCAGCCGATGTCCGAATCGGAAATGTGCCGCGGTCTTGCCCGTGACAAGGAAGGTTCTCCTGAGGTCACGGAGAGGGTCTCGCACTTGGGCTGTGTTCGCCGCATCAAGAGATGTTGGTTGCTTCGAGATTCAGACATCGGACGCGGAACGGTCACGTCACTCCGATACGGAAGACTGGCCTACACGCTGTCCGTTTTGCGGTCAAATGCTCGGGAAAGATGACCTTCACCTGAAGGATGGTGCCTTTTCGCTTACACCGGCAGCAAGGTGTGTCGTGGGGAAAGAAGGCAAGTCTTATGTTCCCTATCGTTGCGAGGAGTTGCCCATCGATACCCTCATCGATCGGGAGTTGTCTGCGATAGGAAGCGCGCTGCCTTCCACGGGGCTACCGCGATGGTCCGGAATAACGAATCCCACGGTATACGGGGTTGTGAGTCATCGGGACATGTTTAGTCCGAGGCAGCTCCTAGTTCTTCTGACTCTCATACGGAACCTACGCATCCTTTATCGGGAAATCGTTGCGGAAGATGGGTTAGAGACAGCGAGAGCCGTCGTTGCTTTCCTATCTGGACTGATAGACCAACTGGTAGACTGGAATTCCTCGTTCAGTATCTGGCTGCCTACGAACGAGCAAATGGGTCGCTCCCTTGCTGGCCCTGGGATGCCTATGCAATGGACGTTTGCCGAGATAGATCCCTGTAGTCGGGGCCCCGCGAATCTATGGGACAAACTGGAGCGTATCGTGCACGCCTGTGAACTCGTGCCTCATTTCGTTCATAAGCCGACTGTCCTGTCTGGTACCGCCACTAGACTCTGTCTGCCCGACTCGTCTGTTGATGCCATCGTCACGGATCCGCCGTATGCTGATAATGTGTATTACTCAGTTCTCTCTGACTGTATTTACACGTGGAAACGCCTCTGTCTGCATGACGTGTTTCCCGGGGAGTTCGCTCTGCTGCAAGCACCTACCGACGAGGAGATAGTCGCCTCGTCGCGTCGGCAGGGAAGTTCAGATCGGGCCATGGAGTTCTACTCCAGGGAGTTGAAGGCTGCTCTTGCCGAGGGATATCGCGTGTTGAAACCCGGAGGGGTCTTGAGCCTGATTTTCTCGCACAGCACGCTTGACGGTTGGGCTGCGGCCTTCTCTGCGGTTGTTGGCGCCGGGTTCACTGTCTCTGCCTGCTGGCCGTTCTGCATAGAGAGGAGGGCGCGGCCGAGGGGGCTCGCGGACGGAGCTGTGCACGCTTCTGCTGTGATCGTCGCTACTAAGGCAGGTGCCAGTGGCAGACGGCGATGGCTCGATCAGAAAGAGCAGGAGAGTAGGCTTTCCGTTGTGCAGAGAGTTCTTCTAGAGGACGGTTGGTCTCCCATGGAGGTCGGCCTCGCGCTTTTTGTGCAGCGTGCAGGCTGGCAACTTTCAGAGAGCCTATCATGGAGTACCGGCGATCGGGAGGACGAGGTGAGAGTTCGCAGTATAGTTGAAACCTGCTACCACCGCACTCGAGAGCTCATCCCTGAATTTAGCCTCAAGTCGCGCCGGTCACTGTGAAAGGGGACGAGACACAGTGTCTGGGGATGTCACTCGCTTGATCACAGAAGTCTGCGAGGCGGGCGGGAGTTTTCCTCAGAAGGTCAACAGGTTGTACGAGAGGTTGATGCCGTGGGATGTGGATACAATTACTGCCAGACTCCGCGCCGCCGGGGTAATCCCAGAGATGTACGCCCACGACTCATCAGAAGAAAAGGTCTATGCCAAGTACTGCGACATCGTTGTCTCGGAGGCGTTCAGAGCAATGGGGTTTCAGTCAGCTGTGAGCAATGTACGCAGTAATGCCGCAGACCTCTGTATCGACGGCCCGGGGTACTCATCGATATGTGATGTGAAGTCCTTTCGATTAAGCCGAACTGCCCTCAACCCTAAGGACTATAAGATTGAGGCCGTGGACAGGTGGCGTAGGAACCAAGAAGCGGACTATGCGTTCCTGGTGGCGCCGCACACTCAGTTTCCGGGCGGTAACAGCCGGCTATATGATGAGGCGATCCGATACAATGTGACACTCTTGTCATTTGCTCATGTGGACTTTCTGGTGAGGACAGCGAGGTCAGCAGGTCAGCGGCCATATCTGCGGCTCATCTGGCAAGTAGGAGAGACCATTCCGGACCCCGCTGGTGTGCGGGGTCCGTCCTATTGGAAGGCTGTGGATGCTGCCGTCGTCAGGGCTTCGGGAGGCAGCGAGAGTGCTTTGGAGGAAGCGAAGCACAGCTACGAAGAGGAGTTCCAGAATCAGGCCCGCCTACAGGTGAAGTACTGGGAGGACCGTCTCCAGGAAATCCGCAATATGCCCCGAGAGCAACTAATCGACAGTCTCGTTCGCGCTGAGGGCATAGAAAGCAAAATCCAGACGATACGGCAGTACCTGAGGTAGCCGAACGGTGGCCTACTGCCTGTGGCGATCTGCACGCATCCGACTATCCGCCGGCAGGGTGGAAACGATCTCCAACGTGTCTCTCGCGATCACGAGCTCCTCGTTGGTGGGAATGACCAGCACCTTGACAGCGGAGCCTTCGGCGGAGATGTCAGCCTCTTTGCCCTTGATGTCGTTCTTCAAGGCGTCGATCTTGACTCCCAAGAAGCCCAAGCCGTCACAGACCCGCTGCCGCATTAGTGGAGAATTCTCGCCTACACCGGCCGTGAAGACGATGACGTCCACGCCGTCCATGGCGGCGGCGTATGCGCCGATGTACTTGCGGATCCGGTACTCGTACACGTCGAAAGCGTCCTTCGCCCGCGGATCGCCCTGGGCCATTCCAGCTTCGATCTCCCGCATGTCGCTGCTCAAGCCCGACAACCCCACGAGTCCACTGTGCTTGTTCAGCATGGAGTTGGCCTCTGCCGGCGTCAGCTGCTCGCGGTCCATCACGAAGAATATGACACCTGGATCCACGTCTCCGCTGCGGGTGCCCATCATGAGCCCCTCGAGCGGTGTGAATCCCATGCTCGTGTCCACAGACTTCCCGTCCTTTATCGCGGCGATGCTCGCTCCGTTGCCGAGATGGCAGCTGATGATCTTGAGGGTTTCCAACGGCCGCCCGAGGATCGCTGCGGCGCGCCAGGCCACGTACCTGTGAGAGGTGCCGTGGAACCCGTAGCGACGGACCTTGTGGCGCTGGTACAGGACGTACGGGATGGCGTAAAGGAAGGCGTGCCTAGGCATGGTCGAGTGGAAAGCCGTATCGAACACCGCAACCTGAGGTACGCCCGGCATCAGCGCTTCCGCCGCCGCGATGCCTGTCAAATTCGGCGGATTGTGAAGCGGCGCAAGGTCGATGCAGTCGCGCAACGCCTTCTTCACTTCTTCGGTTATGAGCACAGACCCGGTGAACGATTCCCCCCCATGGACCACGCGGTGCCCAACCGCCGCGATCTCGCTGATATCTCGTATGACGCCGTGCTCATGGTGAGTGAGCACGGCTAGGACCTTACCGATGGCGGTGGTGTGATCCAGGATGGGCGCAACTTGCTTGACCGGCTGCCGCCCTGCCGGCCTATGCGTCAGGATCGCGTCGTCGGAGCCGATCCGCTCCACCAGTCCTTTCGCCATCACCGACTCGTCATCCATGTTGAATAGCTGGTACTTGACAGATGAGCTACCGCAATTGAGTACGAATACCTTCATGGCGCTGCCTCCTGACGGATGTCGCTCTATGATGCCGCATCAAGACGCCGAAGTGGAAAGCCGCGTACGTCAATCGACGAGGTTTCCGTCCGCGTCGTACTTGAAAAACCCCTGCCCGGTCTTCACGCCCAAGTGCCCGGCGCGCACCAGCTTTCTCAGAAGCGGGCACGGTCTGAACTTGGGATCCCCCAAGTCGCGGAAGAGCCGGTCCATGAAAGCGAGTACCGTGTCCAGACCCATGCGGTCCGCAAGCTCGAGCGGCCCTTTGCCCAAGTCGAAACCTAGCTTCATCGCCGTGTCGATGCCCTTCGCCGACGCGACTCCCTCCATGAGGGTGTACATCGCCTCGTTGAGGAGCGGTGCCAGTACCCTCGTAGTGACGAAACCCGGCGACTCGTGGACCTCCACCCCTGTCTTCCTGAGGCTCGTCACGAACTTGCTCGCCGTGGCAAAAGTTTCGTCGGACGTCTTCAGGCCCCGAACTATCTCCACGAGCTTGATCTTGTTCACGGGGTTCAAGAAGTGAAGACCGATGACTCTGTCGGGCCTTCGGGTGACCTCCGCGAGCTCCGTCACGCTCAGGGTGGACGTGTTCGTCGCGAACACCACGCCTTCAGGGCAGGTATTGTCGAGCGCTCGGAAGACCTCCTTCTTGACATCGGGGTCTTCCACTACCGCCTCGATCACGAGGTCAGCGGGGGCGATGGCGGCCAGTTGCGAGCTGGGGCGGATGCGGGCGAGGGTGACCCTCTTCTCGGCCTCCGTGATCGCCCATTTCTCCAGCTTCTTGTTGAGACTCGCCTCAATTCGGTTCCGTGCTTCTTCGATGAGATCCTCTGTGCGGTCTACGAGGATGACTTCGTATCCTCTCTCCGCAACACACTCAGCGATGCCGCATCCCATTGTGCCAGCGCCCACGATGCCGACCTTCCGAACGTCCACTGCCCGACGACCTCCCAGGTGTAATGTTTCGAGAATTCCTCCGGCGACTAGTCCTCCTCCAGCGACCGGTCCATCGACGACGATTCCATCCAGCAACATGCCTACACGTCCGCCCTCGTCCATCATTGGAGCGTCCCCGGATGTCACGATGGTGCCTTTCGTTCGCTCGGCGAGAGCGTGATTGTGGTCACTTCACTGGAGTACAAGAGCTAGACAGCGCGAAAGCACCAAGACGCTTCCTCGAACCCGTGAGTGCTTCGTCAGGGTCAGGCTCTCGCGCTGGAGCCTTCCGTGGGCTGACATGCAAGACCACGGCGGGTGTCCACGGCTCTTGATACTGGATCCACTTTCGACAAGCTGTATAGCCGTCGGCGGCATACCCGTGCCAATGTCCGGAACGAGGTGCCGTGCACCGACCGGCAGAACCAGCCACTAGCGTAACATTCTCCTGTGTCAGTCAAAACCCTCCTCCATTTTAGACCGGGGGATGTCGTGGGTCAACCTCTTCACAGGGCTTTTACGTGCAAGTCAGCTTGAACATCACCCGAGCTGGTCGCGATTGACTCACACACGGTCTTGACATATAATGCAACACAAGCAGCGTGCCGCTTCAGCGCACCATGCGGCGCCAGGTTGACGTGCCCGGAGGAGAGGCAATGTCCAACATGATCATCTCTTGGCTGCCGCGCCAGGTCATCATGTTTACACGTGGCGCGGTATGCAGCACGACCAGGGAGCTCTTGTCCAGCGGCCTCTTCGGCGAGGTCGTTCACAGTTTCGTCCGCTGGCTGGAGCGCAGAGACTCGCCCCTGCTCGCCATCTTGGAGGAGCCCGACGGGGACGGGGACCGCCAGTCGACACACGCTTCACAGCTCGCACACGATTCCGAGACGCGGATTCGGCGCAGGGAGGCCGTGCTCGTTTCTCTCCTTAGAGCCCTCGCGGCCTTTCCTCTCGAACAAGCTGCCAGGAGCGTTCCCGGAGCCGAGGGGTTCGCGCGGGATCCGCGTCTGCTCCACGAGTTCGTGGAGGCTCTCTACGACTATTGGCGTCGCTTCAACCGTTTCCTCATCTGCTACTCCGAAGCCGACGGCGGCCCGAGCGACATGGCCGGCGCCGGCGTTGGCCTCGACCGGAGGCCGTACCGCACCTTCAACGACACCGTGGAACAGCTCACGCACGTGGTCAGGGCGGCGTACCGGGACATCTGCGAGAACATCACGGGGGATCATCCCCGCATCTACAGGCAGGTGGCCGCTGGGGCACAAGCCGGCCTCATCGCCGTTCCGAAGGACTGGCCGTGTCCTGAGGATTACAAGGGGCTCCGGGACGTGCGCTTCGTCCGCCAGGTCCTCATCGATCCTCCGCTCATCATCGATCCCTTGATGAACAAGCGAACTGGGGAGTTCCTCAGAGTGGACGAGAATCCCCTGGAGGGGGCGATCCTCAGGCCGGAGGAGTGGCTGTGCTATCCCGCCCAGGTCGGCCCCGTGGTGGTGTTCGTGTACTTCCATCACAAGTTCATGGGCCTCGGGTGCTCGCTCGCGAACCTCTTCGAGCTGGCCACGGAGGATCAGGTCAGACGGGGGCCTGACGCCATATACGCCTTCGGAGTCCCGTCCGAGAACATGAGAAGGTTCGGTGAGCTTCCGGCCGTCTTTCACGAGGATCGCCGCAACGACCTCTTCGTTGCGGCCGTCCCCGGAGAGGACAGGTTTGGTTACTTTGGATACCTGAAGAAGATGATCCTCACGCTCCACAACGTCCTCGTCATGAAGAAGCTCGGTCGAATGCCCTTCCACGGGGCGATGACCAGGATCGCGCTCAGGAGCGGGCCCTCGGCGGGTGTCGTGATAGTGGGAGATACCGGAACCGGGAAATCGGAGTCTCTCGAAGCTTTCAGGGTGCTTGGGCAGGATCTCATCCGCGAGCTCCGGGTCGTCGCCGATGACATGGGCTCGTTTGAGGTGGCTCCAGACGGAAGCATCCGAGGTTATGGCACGGAGGTCGGGGCCTTCGTTCGTCTGGACGATCTCCAGCCAGGGTACGCTTTCGATCAGGTGGACCGGGCCATCATAATGAGTCCACACAAGACGAACGCCCGCGCCGTGATTCCCGTGACCAACATCGAAGAGGTGCTGGCGGGATACCCCGTACAATACCTTCTTTACGCCAACAACTACGAGGAAGTGGACGAGGACCACCCGGTCATTGAGAGGTTCTCCAACGCTGAACAGGCTCTAGAGGTGTTCCGGGAAGGCGTGGCCATGTCCAAAGGCACGACGGCCTCGGAAGGTCTCGTGCGAGCCTACTTCGCTAACATCTTCGGGCCACCGCAGTACCGCGACTTGCATGAAACCTTGGCAAGACGGGTCTTCCATGCGGCCTTCAAGGCGGGGGTGTACGTCGGGCAAGTCCGCACCAGGCTGGGCATCCCCGGTTGGGAGCTGGCAGGACCGGAGGGTGCGGCCAAGGCCCTTTTCGACCTGATCTCAGGCTCCGGAGGCTCCTCCAAAGCGCGGCACTCTCGTATATAGCCCCTCGTGTCTCTTCGCGTCTCTCTGCGTCTCTCCCGGTGCGGCTCAGGTGAACTCGTTAGCCGCCCGATGATCCTTGGGCTACCTGCTCTTCTGCCTGCCACCTGGCTCCTCGCGCCTCACCTTTCATCGCCGAGCCTCATATCATGGATTGTGCACCTGCGAAGCGCGCGCACGCAGCCTGCGACGCGCGGGATCCGCATCCCTCATGGTAGCTCAGCGCCGACGGTAGCGTTAGCCTGGGAGGCCTTTGCGTGAGTCTATCTCGGAGATTGCACGCCGACGATGCGTGCTCTGTCAGAGAGGCACAGTGACGCCCCTGAGCGCGCGAACGCGTGTCGAGGACGGGGCGGTGGATCCCTGCGACGGACGCGGAAGCGCATGCCCCAAGGAGAGGCGGGAGGATGTTCGGGGAGGTGATGAGGCTGTGTGACACTCACTAGCACGCCGCTCTAGCTCAGACCGGTAGGTTCCGTGATACTACACCGCGCGAGGCGACCTGGCGGGTTCATCCCGTCTAGACTGGCAGCAGGGGAGGTAAGAGGAGTTGAGGATACGGGCCCTTCTCGTGGTGTTCATATGCGTGCTCGTCGGCGCCGCGGTCGCGCCCTCCGAGTTCGCCATGGGTAAGACCGAGCTCGAGCCGCTCAACCCGGAGGTCAAGGTTACCGTAGGAATGAAACGCGCCCCATCAGACTGTGGCCTCCTCATCGGCAGCTACAAAGGATACTACAAGGAGCTGGGCATCCGTCTCGAAGAGGTACAATTCAATACGGGGCAGGACATGATCAACCTGCTCGGGTCCGGCCAACTTGACGTGGGGTGCACCGTGACCGCGGCCGGTCTGTTCAACGCGATGCTGCGCGGGCTTCCTATCAAGGTCGTGGCTGACAAGGGGACCAACGTGCCGGGCAGGGGCTACTACCGCCTTGTGATCAGAAAGGACCTGGTCGGAAAGATAAACACCGCGGCCGATCTACGAGGGCGTAGGGTGGCGATCGTGGGGACGGCTTCCCTCGACGAGATCGCTCTTGACAGATGCCTCGCCTCAGGTGGGTTGACCACGAAGGACGTGGACCTGCAGATAATAAGGTCCTTTCCCGACATCCTGGCCGCGCTCGGCAGCGGAAGCATAGACGCCGGGATGGTGATAGAGCCGTTCGTAACGCAGGGTGTGGAAAAGGGAATCATAGACCCCTGGAAGGACCCCTCGGAGTACGATCCACACGCTCAGACAGCCATAGTCGTGTTCGGGGCGAGCATGCAGGCTAGGCCCGAAGTGGCGAAGAGGTTCATGGTGGCGTACCTGAAGTCCCTCCGCGACTACAACGACGCCTTCTTCAAGAACAAAGGCCGACAGGAGATAGTGAGAATACTGGCGGAGACCTCTGTCGTGAACGACCCGGCCGTGTACGATAAGATGTTCCCAGTCGGCCTGAACCCCAACGGATACGTGCGAATGAAAGGCATTCAGCTGGACCTTGACTGGTACCAGGCACACGGCCTCATCAAGGGCGTGCTCCGCGCGGAGGACGTGGTGGATAACCAATGGTGCGATTTCGCGGTGAAGGTTTTGGGCGAGTACAAATGACGGAGAGCGGGGTGGGGGAGTCGGCAGCGCGCAACACGGGCCGTGCGCGACGAGGCGACCCACGACGAAGTGAGGCGCGACCAGGCGGCGTACGGCGCAGGGTGCTCGTGCTGGAGGAAGAGCGACAGCCGTCCTTGGCACAGAGAGTGTTCGGCGTGAACGGATTCCTCGTCCGGGCGTTGTACTTCGCCTCCCCTGCGCTCATCCTGGTTGCGTGGGAGCTTCTGGCGCGGGCGGGCGCCGTGGACGTGAGGCTGTTCTCGGCGCCTTCCCTCATTCTCAAGGCCCTCGTGCCTGTGGTGGCGTCGGGGGAGTTGTGGGTCAACACACTCGTGAGCCTGCAGCGTGTCCTACTGGGGTTTCTCATCGGAAGCGGGGCCGGGATCCTCCTCGGCATAACCATGGGCCTGGCCCCGCCTGTGCGTGCAGCGCTTGGTCCGATGGTCGCAGCGACGTTCCCCATCCCAAAGCTTGCGATAATGCCCCTCATATTGCTGGTCTTTGGGTTGGGAGAGGCGTCGAAGGTCGTTACAGTGGCGGTGGGCGTGTTCTACTTGGTGCTGATCAACTCGATGGCTGGAGTAATGAACATCGACAAGATATATCTTGATGTGGCCAGGAGCTTCGGCGCAAGCCGAAAGGACTTCTACCTTACGGTGGCGCTGCCGGGGGCGCTACCGATGGTATTCGCCGGTCTCAAGCTGGGCATGGGCACTGCGCTGCTCCTAATCGTGGCTGCTGAGCTTTCCGCGGCGCGAGCTGGGGTTGGGTACATGATTTGGAGAGCGTACGACATGTTCGACATCGAGCGGATGTTCGTAGGCCTAATGACAATGTCGTTGATGGGATACGTCCTCTCCAACTTGTTGGACGCCATCGAGCGCGTGGTCGTTCCGTGGAAGCACTGACGCTTGATTAGTAGGCAGGTCGGCGCGAACCGTGCCGGCGCAAACGTTCGAGGGACGGCTGACGCACCGACCTGATGAAAGTGAGTCTGGGCTCTGGACGGGCGAAGCGCGGTGGACGATTGCGGGTGGTGAGAAAGTGGTTCGCGAGACCGCGGCGGGGAGTGCCGAAGCTCCCGAAGGGATGCCTCGTCACCGCAGACCGGTGTTGCTTTCGGAGAATACGAAGATCGATGTGCGCGGCATCACTAAGGTCTTCCGGCGACGGTCCGGTGGCGTTCTCGCTCTGGACGGAGTCTCGTTCGGCGTTGCCGAGGGAGAATTCGTGTGCATGGTCGGGCCAAGCGGGTGTGGGAAGACGACCCTCCTGCGTATACTTGCGGGGCTCGACCGACAGACGTCTGGCAAGGTGTACATCTCAGTCGGAGCAAACCCCGAGTTCGCCGAGGATACCGGGGAACTAGTGAGGTATCGCGCTCTGGTCCCCGGAGAGATCGGGCTCGGCCAAGCGGGAGCCTCGCTCGGCTGCCCCTCGAACGCGCTCGGCGGATGCGAGGGGGATCGTCCGGACCGGTCGGGCGGCGGTCCCAATGTGGCCCGGGGGCGTCCGACTCCCGGAGAGGCGCTCTTGTACTCCGGACCGCTGCGTTCGCCGAGGCCTCTCGCCTCTGTAGTGTTTCAGGAGCAATCTCTCTTTCCCTGGATGACGGTCCGCGACAACGTGGAGTACGGCTTGAGGCTGCGCGGCGTGCCTGTGGCACACAGACGCAGAATAGCCGAACACTACATCGAGCTCATCGGTCTTTCCGGGTTCGCCCGCGCGTACCCGCATCAGCTCTCCGGGGGAATGAAACAGAGGGCCAGCGTGGCGCGAGCCTTTGCGAACGACCCGGAGATCCTGCTCATGGATGAGCCCTTCGGCTCCTTGGACGAGCAAACCAGAGTGCTCCTCCAGCAGGAGCTCCTGAGGATATGGGAGCGGTCTCGCAAGACCGCCATCTTCATCACTCATAGCATTGACGAAGCCATCGCCTTGGGTGACAGGGTTATCGTCATGACTGCCCGTCCAGGCAGAGTCAAGGCGTCCATCGACGTGACCTTGCCCCGCCCGAGACAGGTCTCGGAGATCCGTGGGGAGCCCGGGTTCCTTCCGCTCTTCAACACCATCAGGTCCCTTCTTTCTGAGGAAGTCCTCAGGGCAAGGGAGATCGAAGCCTCCTCCAAGCGCGAACGGCTAACGCGGTAGCCGGGTCGCAGTTCTTCCCTTGCGTCTTTGTCCAAACAGCCCGCGACGAGCTAGCCATGGTTCCGGAGCGCATGGGTCGGCCGAGGCGCCACGCGGGTGACGGCCTGTGCGATCGGCCTCGATACAGCCCCGCACTTGGCCAAGAGGGCGGTTTGCGCATCCGTGTCCGCGGTGGTAAACTCTTCGCGGGAGGGGATGAGCGTGTATCGCAAGGTTGATGAGCGGATCGTGGAAATGCTTGCCCGGATCGTGGGGCCCGAGGCCGTGGTGACCAGCGAGGAAGGCCTGGAGCCGTACTCGCACGACGAGATGCCTGGTTGGCATTTCAAGCCCGATGTCGTCGTGAAGCCGGCTTCGACAGAACAGGTGGCGCACGTGGTTCGGCTTGCCGGGGCGGAGAACATCCCCCTTACCCCGCGAGGCCTGGGGACGGGCCTTTCGGGAGGAGCCCTCCCGGTGCATGGCGGCATGGTTGTATCCATGGAGAGGATGAACCGCCTCGTCGAGGTGGACGAGAGCAATCTCATGGCTGTCGTGGAACCCGGCCTGGTAGTAGGTGAGCTACATAAGCAAGTCGAGGCACGAGGGCTTTTCTACCCACCCGACCCGGCGAGCCTTGATAGCTGCAGCATAGGCGGCAATATCGCAGAGAACGCTGGCGGGCCGAGGGCGGTGAAATACGGGATAACCCGCGACTACGTCATGGGCATCGAGGCGGTCCTTCCCGACGGGAGCGTGATGCGATACGGAGGAAAGACCGTAAAGAACGTCACCGGCTACGACCTTGCGAACGTGCTCATTGGATCCGAAGGAACGCTCGGCATCGTGACGCAGGCAGTGTTGAAACTCATCCCCCTGCCTCAATGCCGGATCGATCTCCTCGTTCCGTTCCACAGTTTTCAGGACGCCACGCGCACTGTGACCGAGATCATCAGAGCGAAACGCATCGTGCCGGTGGTGTTGGAGTTCATGGACAGGGAGAGCGTGAAGGCGTGCGAGCAGTACCTGGAGAAGGAGCTGCCGTTCAGCGACTCCGAAGCGCAGCTCATAGTGGGCCTTGATGGGAATAGGAGGGAGGACATCGACGCCCAGGCGGAGATAGTGGCGGAGATCTGCCTCGAAAGCGGGGCCGACGACGTGCTGGTGGCGGACAACGCCTTCCAAAGAGAGCAGCTGTGGCACGCAAGGCGCGTGCTCCTGGAGACGCTCAAGGCCATCAGTGAGAGGGTCGAAGTGGAGGACGTCGTGGTGCCGAGGGTGAGGATCCCGGAGCTAATCAGCGCGGTGGAGGACATATCAGAGCGGAGCGGCTTGCCCATAGTGAACTGGGGTCATGCGGGCGACGGCAACGTGCACGTGGGAGTCCTCAAGCGTGGAGTGAGCGACGAGAAATGGAACGCCGAGCTTGACAGGGTGAACGAGGCGATATTCGAGACAGCCCTCAGCCTCGGAGGAATGATCACCGGAGAGCATGGCATAGGCATCTTCAAGAAGAGGTTCATGCCGAAAGCCTTGGACGAGCCTACGATGGCTGCCATGCGCGTCTTGAAGCGTGCGTTCGATCCCGCGGGCATCATGAATCCCGGGAAGATACTGCCATAGAAGAGCACGCTGGCCTGGATAAGGCGCTGCCACGGACGCCGAATACTCGCACACTTGCTTACTCGCACACGTACGCAGGCATCGCGCGCGTTCCGGGCATCGGCCACTGCGGAGGGATTGTGAATGGCGCAAGAGGAGATCCTGGTCCTCAAGAGACGGATAGTCGATGCTGGGATTCACATGATACGGTCTGGCCTCACATACGGGACTAGCGGCAACATCAGTGCGCGAGTTCCTGGCATGGACTGCTTCTACATCACTCCGAGTGGCATGGCATACGAATCTCTCAGACCCGAAGACATCGTGGGAGTGGACCTCGACGGACGCGTGGTAGATGGCGCAAGACGACCGTCGATCGAACACATGATGCACGCCGCCATCCTGCGCGCGAGAGCCGACGTGGCAGCGGTCGTGCACACCCATTCCACGTACGCCACGGCGGTCGCGTCGGCGCGCCTCGCGATTCCGCCCTTTCTCGAGACGCTGATAGCCGCAACGAGGGGGCGCGAGGTCAGGGTGGCGGAGTTCGCCCCCGCGGGGTCGCGGGAGCTCGCGGAGGTTGCGGTGCGTGCCCTCGGCGGAGACAGCGCCGTGCTTCTGGCGAACCATGGGGTGATCGGGGTGGGGCGCGACCTCGACGAAGCCATGAACGTGTGTGAGATCGTGGAGAGGGCCGCTATGGTGTTCCTTCTCAGCAGGCTTGCCGGCGGACCCGCTCCGGTTCCGGAGGAAGTAGTGAATAAGCAGGTCGAATTCCTGAAGGCCAACTATGGCCAACTGGATGACCATTGAATCAGAGACGATTGTGTCCACAGCGTGCCCGCGGCCCACTGCTCCACCGCTCGCGACCATGGCCCGTGGGTCGCGGTCTTTGGTCTCTGCGCCTGGGAAGGGTTTCAGATGCGGTCCGAAGGCGTCATCCTATGGTCCGGTGGGCTTGTGACGCGCGCACCGCCCTGCGGAGCCGCGAGCCGGCTGACCCTGCTATGCAAGCTTTCAGTAGGTCGCCAGGAAGGAAAGGCAGAGCTCCCGCAAAGATGGCCTTGCCCAGCGGAAGCCGTGTAACCGTCCAAAGCTGCAGGACTCCCAGGGCATAGACAACCAGTACGCCGCCCAACACGCACGCCGTGATCGATGAGGTCGTGCTGGGCGGCTTGCCGTGCGTCCCTCTTCGAGTCAGGAGGGCTATCACGTACGCTCCCACAACGAACCCCCAGAGATATCCCCCGGTGGGCCCTGTCAGCACTCCCAAGCCCGAGGAGTTCCCTGCGAAAACGGGCATGCCCGCGATGCCGAGGAATATGTAGAGCACCTGGCTTGACGCGGCCTCACCGGGGTCGAGGATCAGGCCCGCGAGCATCGTTCCGAAGGATTGCGCCGTCATGGGGACTGGGCCAAACGGCAAGGGGATCGATATGAATGCCAGCACGCTCGTGAGCGCGGCGAAGACCGCCACCCTCGTCAATGAGCTTGTACCGGCTCTGCGTGAAGTCATCGCTGTCTCCATTCTCTCCATGATGAATCTCTCCGCTAGACCAGCGTTCGCGCGGTCCGAAGCCCTGACCTACGTGACCGCGTCCAGGCGAAATCTTTGGAGGCGGCACCTATGCTAGTGTCTTTACCATCCGGTGCAGGCCTCTGATTCCGCACCTGCGCGCCTTCCCCCGGAGAACGTACGTGCGAATAAGATTGTAGCCCAGACGCTCGTACAGCCTTCGAGCGGCCTCGTTGTCGATGTCAACGTCCAGGGAGCACTTGCCGATTCCGGCGGCTTTGGCCCTCTTCTCAGCCGCTTCGAGGAGCTGTGTGCCGATGCCACGCCCTCGCCACGCCGGAAGCACAGCGACGCGCTCTATGTAGAACTCGCCCGGTCCTGGCCGGGGAATGGCAAAAAGGAGGGAACCCGAGGACATGGCGACGCGCAAGGCCCTCCGCAATCCGTACACGAACGGAGCTTGAAAGGCCATGTTGAGATTCAGCCGTCTCACTCTACGGCTTTCGTATCCGAGGAGCATTCCGACGACGCGGTCTCCTTCCTCAGCCACCAAGGCGAACTCATAGCTGAACCGGTTCGCGTCCCTCATGAAAAAGGCCCTCAGCGCTCCGCGCGCGCGATCAGGATCGCCTAGTCCGAAAACGGCGTCTGCCGCGCGTTCCGACGGAAAGGACATCCTCAAGAGAGCCGCGCCTATCGGGGAGTCGTCCGGCCGCGCGTTGCGTATGCGAACGTCTGTCGCCATGTCACATCACCTCATAGGTTGGCAAGCCGGGCCAACAGCCATCCATCGGGTTTCCCGACCATGCTCCGAAAAGGCGCGACGGTCGAAGCTGCAGATCGCCTGGAGTGTGACCTGCTCTGCGGCGGCGCACGATCACGTGCTTGGCGGGTGTGACATGCCGGGCAGCGGCGATGGTGGTGTAATGGTACTGCCAAATAAGAATTCCCCACGCGCCCCCTGATCTCCTTCACGAACCGCGCGGACGAAGGACCGCCACCGTTTTTCGTTTCCGAAGCAGGAGACCGGCGCTCCGTGTAGAACACATTGAGGTGGTATGGTATGACATTTGGTGTACCAAATGCGTCTACGATCCCCAGGAGCGGACGGGGGGCGGACAGCCCTCTGGAATGCTGCCGCTTGAATGCCGACGAGATAACGCCACCAGGGAAGGGGGGACCGGCTACAAGAAGCTATAGGAGGTCTAGCATTAGTAGCCGAGCGTGCGCTAGGACGAATCCCGAACAAGACATCGTAAAGAAGCTGCAGCAGCATGTCACCAAGAGGAAGCTGGAAAGCGGTTGATGAATCAGCCCCGCTTTGGCGGGCGAAAGCCGGGAGGGGATATTCGTGCGAAGATTCACGAAGGCGATGGTCATGGTAGCGGCGCTCACACTCGTCTTGAGCATGGTGGGCATCGGCGGGGAGGCTGCCACGAAAGTATTCATCCGCATTCCCACGGCGAGCATGGGAGGCTCGTTCTATCCCGCGGGCTCGGTCATCGCGAGCCTCATCAACGACAAGCTGGGTAAGGAAGGCGTCGTTGCATCTGCCCAGGAATCAGGAGGATCTCCCGAGAACATCAACATGATGTCTAAAGGCGAGGCGGAAGCCGCGGTTCTACTTGCAAGCGTCGTGGTTGACGCTTACAACGGCAAAGGGGCATTCAAGGACAGGCCTTACAGGGACCTTCGGATGATAACGGTGCTGTGGCCCAACGTCGTCCAGATGGTCGTGACCGAGAAATCGGGCATCAAGACGTACCAGGAACTGAGAGGAAAGCGGGTCTCAGTCGGTCAACTTGGAAGCGGCACAGAGCCGAACACCATAGCCGCCTTGGACGGCGCGGGAATGACATACAAGGATATAGTCCCGGAGTTCCTGGGATTCTCCCAGTCCGCAGACGCGATAAAGGATGGGCGAATCGTGGCCGCGCAGCTGTCCGGAGGTATCCCTCATCCGTCAGTGCTGGACCTGTTCGCCAGCAGGGTAGGGGTGCGGCTTCTGTCAATGACGCAGGACGAGGTCAAGCGCGCGTCTGAGCTGCACCCGGAGTTCTCTGAGTTCACCATAGAGCCGAACACGTACCCGGGCCAAGACTACGCGGTGCGTACAATCGCCACGACGACGGCCTTGGGTATCAGAAAGGACATCCCGGAGGACCTCGTTTACAAGATCACCAAGACCATATTCGAGAACCTAGACTACATTCACAGGTCGTACTCCGGACTGTCATACATGTCGCTCGAGCGTGCCATACCGGGGCTCGTCGCTCCCTTGCATCCCGGGGCGATCCGGTACTTCAAGGAGCGTGGCATCAAGATCCCTGAGAAGCTGATTCCGCCCGAGTACAAAGGATGACTCGGCGCCACGAGCGGCTCGAGGCAAGCGACAGGGAACTCGCCAGGCAGAGCAGCACGTTCAACCAGAGGAACCAAGTGACGCCGCACAGATGACCTTGAGCTGACTTGGGCCGGCGGCGAGCGGTCGGGCCCCGGATGCCCCGACGACGGAAAGCGGTTGCGGGGCCCGACCGGCGCCAGCTTGGCTGCTCAAGGCGGCGTTGGAGGCATGATAACGCATGGAAGGCACGCAAGTGACAGCGCGTTCGGAGAACACATCGAGCTCTCGATCAGGACCACGGCGTGTAGCAGGCATCGCGGCATCCATATGTTCGATAATAGCCGTAGCCTTTGCGGTTTTCGAAATATGGAGCAACAGCTTTTCGTTCCTTCCCACCCTGAAGATCAACGCGATTCACCTAGCTTTTCTGATGGCCCTATGTTTCCTTCTGTATCCGGCGCGGCGGGGGGCTAGCAGAGACAGGATACCGGCCGTAGATTGGATCCTGGCCATAGTTGGGGCGGGGTGTGCCCTGTACTTCTGTTTTTCGTTCGATGCCTTGTACAACCGTGGCATGATCCCTCTTCCGCGGGACTACGTTGTCGCGGTCATCGGCATTCTCCTCGTCCTCGAGGCAGGGAGGAGGTCCACGGGACCCATACTCCCGGTCCTGGCAATCGTGTTCCTGTTGTACGCGAGGTTCGGCCGATACGTTCCGGGCGTTTTCGCGCATGGCGGGTTTCCGTGGTCCCGCATTGTGTCGAGGATGTTCATGACCGACGCCGGGGTTTTCGGAACGACCCTCACCATTTCCTCGACGTACCTCTTTCTCTTCGTCCTCTTCGGTGAGTTCCTGGCGAAGAGCGGGGTGGGTGAGTTCTTCAACGACTTCGCGTTCTCATTGATCGGCCACAGAAGGGGTGGCCCCGCACAAGTCTCGGTGGTTTCGAGCGCGCTCATGGGCACTATAAGCGGGAGTTCCATCGCAAACGTGGCGACTACGGGGAGCTTCACCATCCCGCTCATGAAACGCATCGGGTACACACCTGACTTTGCGGGAGCCGTGGAGGCCACCGCCTCCACCGGCGGGATGATCATGCCGCCGATCATGGGCGCAGCAGCGTTTTTGATGGCGGGGTTCCTTGGTGTTCCATACACCACCATCATGGTTGCGGGCATAATCCCGGCGATTCTTTACTATCTCTCTCTGTTCTTCGTGATAGACATGGAGGCGCAGCAGCTCGGACTACAAGGTCTTCCGAAGGCGGATCTGCCGAGGTTGGGCAGGGTGCTGAAGGAGAAGGGCTACCTGATCGTGCCCGTGCTCGTGATCATCTACGCCCTCATCTCCGGTCTCACCGCGATAACTTCGGCGTTCGCCGGCCTCATATCGACGGTCCTTGTAAGCTTTGTGAGCAGGAAGTCGAGGATGGGTCTGAAGAAGATAGTGGAAGCCCTTGCCCAAGGCGCACGGAGCATAGTGCCCATAGGCCTTGCCTGCGCGGTGGTGGGATTCATCGTGGGAGTGACCGGAATGACCGCCTTGGGATCCGTGGTCGCTTACAACATGATAGAGCTTGCAAGGGGCAGCTTGATTCTCGCGCTCGTTTTCGTGCTTCTGGCCTCCCTCGTTGCGAGCATGGGGCTGCCCGCTACCGCGTGTTACGTCGTGGTCGCGACCATCGCCGCTCCGGCGCTCGTGCGGATGAACGTCCCGCCACTGGCGGCACACTTCTTCGTGTTCTGGTTCGGCTGCTTGTCCGGGATAACGCCTCCGGTGGCACTGGCTTCCTACACGGCCGCAGGGATCGCTGGCTCGAGCCCGAACAAGACGGCAATGACTGCGCTGCGTCTTGCGGCGCCTGGATTCCTTCTGCCGTTCCTGTTGGTGTATAGGCCGGAACTGCTAGGCCTACACACCACGCTTTCAAGGTTCCTCGTCTCCGTCGGCGTGGCCGCCGTGGCGTGTCTGTCGACGGCTTGTTGCACCCACGGATACTTGATGGGCAGGCTATCCACCTGGGAGAGGGCTTTGATGGGAGTCGGCAGCTTGATGCTTGTTAACCCTGACATGTGGTCGTACGTTGGGGTAACCATCATAATCGCCGTCATCGCATACCGCTGGTACCGCATGAGGACGGGGCGCAATCGATCGGCGGGTGTCAAGCTCCAGGCCGCCGCAAGGACTGGGAGCTGACGCAGGCCGGGCGAGATGCCCGGCTTTGCAGTGCCGTCGTCTTGTCGCGTGCGACTTGGCACGTGTTGGCGGACGGTGTGACCAAAGATGGAAGACGTAAGACGCTCTCATCAGTCGCCGCAGTCGCCGCAGTCGCCGCTTTGCGGATGGCGACAAGCAGGAATGCCTGACCGCACACCGAAACTAAGACCGGGACTCTGAGGGTCTGCTTCGGGCTCGGTGGGTCATGACCCAAATCATCAGACAGAAGGGGAACCGGTGTGTGAGCAAAGAATGCGATGCTTCAAACAGAGGTCAGCAAGCCGAGAAAGCGTACCTCGAAATCCGAGACCGCATTAAGAAGGGCATCTGGGGTCCCGGCTACCGTCTGGTGGAGCGGACCGTCGCGGAGGAGCTCGGTATGAGTCGTACCCCGGTGAGAGCGGCGTTCGAGAGGCTCTTCTCCGAGGGGTTGGTCGAGCTGGTGCCGAACAGGGGAGCCGTTGTGGTGAACCTCTCGCCAGAGGACGCCATTGAGATCCTTCAGATGAGGCAAGCGCTGGAGGTGCTGGCGTGCAGGCTTGCCGTCCCACGATTGACAGACGACGCAATGAAGCGACTGGCGGAGATTCTCGTAGAAATGGAGAAGGCCGTTGACGAGAACGACCTCTACCGATACTCCGACTTGAACGGAGTCTTCCACCGGATCATAGTGGACGCGAGCGGGAGCAAGCGCCTGGCGGAAACGCTGGACCTCCTCAAGACCCAGACCGTTCGGCATAGGCTGACGTCGTTGCTGACACCAGGTCGGGCGCGCAACTCCGTGGCTGAACACGAGGCTATCGTTCGCGAGCTCGCCAGGTCTCGGAAGGAGGGAACGTCGATATACGCCGAAGAGGCAATGCGCCAGCACATCGACGGCCTTCTTGCCGGCCTGCTCTACGCCGCACAAAGAACCACTGAACAGGGCGGGTTTGGGATAGGCCTCTGACTCTATGAGGTCCTTCCCGCGAATGTCGGAAAATCCGACATGTGTCGGAAGGAATTTCGTGATGGGTGGCGAACCTTCTTAGTGCGCATAGTGGTATACCAAATAGAATCCCGCGTGTCATACCCGACCGTCTTGGCACGTCAGCCATGGTGCGTCGCGCCGTGATCTGCGCACACCTGGCACCGGATGATTACACACGACAACAAAAGGGGGAGCGACGAGGTGTCGATGAGAGAGGAGGCCTTGCGCCTTCATGAATCGAACAGGGGCAAGCTCAGAGTGGAGAGCAAGGTCCCTGTGAGGGACGCGCGAGACCTGAGCCTGGCGTACACGCCGGGAGTCGCGGAGCCTTGCAAAGAGATTCACGCGGACCCGGAGAAGATCTACAAGTACACGAGCAAGGGAAACCTTGTGGCGGTCGTCACCGATGGCACGGCCGTCCTCGGACTCGGCGATATAGGCCCTGGGGCTGGGATGCCGGTCATGGAAGGCAAAGCTGTCTTGTTCAAAGCATTCGCTGGGGTAGACGCCTTTCCAATCTGCCTTGCGACAAAAGACGCAGCAAAGATCGTTGAAGCAATCAAGCTACTGGAACCCACTTTCGGGGGGATAAACCTCGAAGACATCTCAGCCCCCACATGTTTTGAAGTGGAGTCTCGGCTCAAGAGGGAAGTCGCGATCCCGGTGTTCCACGACGACCAGCACGGAACGGCCATCGTGACCTGCGCCGCACTCATCAACGCCCTGAAGATCGTGCGCAAGAAGCCTCAGGACATCAGAGTCGCAGTGAGCGGAGCGGGGGCGGCGGGCATAGCAGTCACGAAACTCCTCCTCAAGCTGGGGGTGGGCGACGTCATCCTCTGCGATACGAAAGGTGCGATCTATGAGGGTCGAAGAGAGGGCATGAACCCGTACAAGGAAGAGATCGCTCAGGTCACCAACAGGCAACGCGTCACAGGCGGGCTGAAGGAGGTCCTGGCCGGCGCGGACGTGTTCATCGGCGTCTCCAAGGCCGGTCTAGTGGACAAGGACATGGTGAAGGCCATGGCCCGTGACGCCGTGGTGTTCGCCATGGCGAACCCCGTGCCTGAGATCATGCCTGACGAGGCGAGAGAGGGAGGAGCGAGAGTCGTCGCTACAGGCAGGTCGGACTTTCCGAACCAGATCAACAACGTCCTCGCTTTCCCGGGGGTGTTCAGAGGCGCGCTCGACGTGCGCGCGACGGACATCAACGAAGACATGAAGCTTGCGGCCGTATACGCTATCTCGGACCTGGTCTCAGACGAAGAGGTCTCGCCTGATTACATCATCCCGAGGCCATTCGATCCCCGTGTGGCGCCTGCGGTGGCTGCCGCGGTCGCGAAAGCGGCGATGGAGTCCGGCGTCGCACGGGTGAAGGTGGATCCGGAGGAAGTGAGACAACGTACGGAGAAACTCGTGAACGATGTCAGGTCTGCGTGGCGATAGCGTGTTGCGATAGCAGACGAGGGCTGCAAGGACACAGCGAGGCGCGCGGAGGTGCGCGATGTGTCGTGGGGTCGAAGAATCGCCTCGCGGGAGGTGAGTCCGGGGGTTCTGCTTGGAAGGGTCTCGCATCTCACCATCATTTTGAAGCACGGGAGGTATGACGTCAATGGAACGGATGACTGAAGAAGAAGTCAAGATTGCAGCGGACGGTATAGACACGCTAGTCACCGCAGCGGTCGGCGGGAAGTTCCACAAGTGGGAGAAGGAACCTCTGATTCGCTCTCTGTACAAAGTAGCGAGAGAGCGGACGCCGGGCCAGGTGCCGCTCACGTATTACGCGGCCAAGGGACTCGTCGATCACGTCAAACCTGGCGATGTGGTGCTGATGGTGACGGGATGGTACCTTCCTCACTTCATGTCGGGAGAGACTGATGGACCTCCGGGGACGGCCGGTCTCGCCCGTGCGATCGACCTCGGTCTGGGCGCGACTCCCGTGATCATGACTGAGCCGAAGCTCAAGGAGATCGTGGAGGCGAGCTGCCGAGGGGCTGGGCTGCGCGTGTATGACCGCAAAGAGGCCCTCAAGATACCCAGGCGGGTCGTAGTGGAAACGCCGCTCCATCCGTACATGAGTGTGGAGGAGTCGGAGAGAGTCATCAAGCAAATCCTCGACGAACTCAAGCCTTCCGCAGTCATCGCGGTTGAGAAGGGAAGCCGCAGTAAGACGGGGATTTACCACTCCTTGTGGGGAATAGACATCACCCCGCTCACCGGAAAGTACGATCGCCTGGTCGAAGAGGCCAAGCGGCGCGGCATCTTCACGATAGGGATCGGTGACGGCGGGAACGAGATAGGTCTGGGCGGCATCAGGGACGCCATCGAGAAGTACCTTCCCGTTGGCGCGAAGTGCCATTGCCCGTGCGGGCAAGGGGTGGCTGCCACGACCGAGACGGACAGCATGATCGTTTCGTTCGTGTCGAACTGGGGCGCTTACGGGATCGAGGCGGCTTTGGCCATGCTGCTTGGCAGGACCGACATCATTCACTCCGCGGAGGACGAGGAAAGGATCCTGCGAGCCGCGGCGTGGGCGGGTGCGATAGCCTCGCCATACGGATATTCCGGCGTCGCGGTGGTGGACCAGATACCAGAGAAGATCAATGTAAACATCGTCGAGATGCTGCACTACATGGTCAAGGCCTACCTCGTCGACACCGAGCAGCGCAAGTGGTACCAGGAAACAGCCAAACACCAGGCGGACATGAACACGTGGATCAAAGACGAGTACGCGGCGTGGAAGGATAAATAGGCCCCTCCTGCCGGCGACGGTCTTGCTTTTCGCCGGACCGGGCGCCGCCTGCGCGCGCACCGGTCCGGCGAGGGATGGAGGATGTGGGACGGGACCTGGGTCTCGAAAAACGAGCCCTCATAGCGACACGAGACGAAGCGACTTCGGGGCTAGCCCACAGCAACTCGAGCTGACTCAAGCTGATTCGGAATCAAGCCACCCGGTTTCACGAGAGCAGGGCTCGTGGCGAGATGGCTGCTGGAAGGAGTGGACTTCATGATTTTCGAGAAGACAAGGGCCTTCATGGAGAAGCTGGGCCTACCCGGCTCAGACGCGTGGGATCTCCCCACGTCGGGCAAGACCTTTCCCGACGGGGCTCACTGGCGGAGCGAGGTTCCCACGGTCAACTCGGCGGAGGCCATGAGAGTGCTGGTGGAGACGGCGAAGAAGGTGTACAATCACAATATAAACCGCGTGGACGACACGTACGGGATCATACGACACACGGCGCAGGAGATAAAGGAGTACGTCGCCATCGCCAAGGATTACGGCGTCGAGCTCAACTTCTCCGTGGGTCCGAGGGCTACTTACGATACCGGTGCCACAGTATTGAGCTCGCAGGGCGTGCGGGTTGGGTACAGGTTGCGTGGAATGGAGCAGCTCGTGAGGGCTATCGAAGATGTGAAGAGAGCGTGCGATCTGGGTGTCCGGGGGATCATCGTGTACGACGAGGGGATGCTCTGGGTCATGGACGAGATGAGAAAGGCCGGAGAGCTCCCCGCGAACCTTCATATCAAACTATCGGCGCACATGGGCGCCTGCAACCCCGCCTCCTTCAAGCTGTTCGAGAGGCTGGGCGCGAACAGCATCAACCCCATACGTGACCTGCAGCTCCCCATGATCGCTGCACTTAGGCAAGCCGTGGACGTGCCCATTGATCTGCACACGGACAACCCGCCCGCATCGGGTGGTTTCATCAGGACGTACGAAGCCCCTGAGATGGTAAGAGTCGCATCCCCCGTGTATCTCAAGTCAGGTAATTCGGCGGTGAGCGCTCACGGGATAATCACCAACGCGAACGACGGAAGGAACATGGCTGCTCAGTGCGCAATCGTGAAGGAGATCATGCAGCGGTACTTCCCAGAGGCGAAGCAGTCCGAGCCTGGCCAGCCTGACATGGCGATACCTGAGTAGAACAAGCGCAGTCCGCCGTCCGCAACGCCGGCGTCCGCCATGCCAGAACGTTCCGGGCGGTCGAGGATGAAACGCGGGCGGCGCGCCGCACTCCCGGCATTAGTGGCCCATGCTGGTTTTCGAGCCGCGGACGACGCGCGCCGCCGTGGCGCTGGGCGAGAGCTGCACAGCGACGCGGCGCGGTGGCGCGGGTGCGCGGTGCCGAAAGAGCATTGCCCGGCGGCAGGGCAAGGAGCTGACACGGCTCTGCTAGGGGGTCATCCGGGGGAGGAGGGGTAATGCAGACCGATTGTGTCATGCTGACGACAATCTGCGACAGTCCCATGGGTACGGCCAAGTGAACAGCACACTCTGCAGGGAGGGACGAGCGTGAAGACCTTCGACGATCTGAAGCGCGAAGTGATCGATCAAGGGCTATGCATGGGCTGCGGGACCTGTGTCGGAGTATGCGCATCCGGCAGCATTGCCATCGACTACAGCCTGGATGAGCCTGAGCCGAAACTGGTGAAGGAATGCACGGAGTGCGGGCGCTGCGTTGAGGTGTGCCCAGGCAAGGACATTCCGTTGAGGGACCTTGACAAGAGGTTTCTGGGCAGGGAGAGGGACCCCGAGAAGGAGCCGCTCGGCATCTACAAGGCGTGCTACAAGGGCTGGGCCGCTGATCCCTACGTAAGGACGAGCACGAGCAGCGGCGGGATGACGTCGGCGCTTCTCAATTACGCCCTGAATGAGGGGCTGATCGACGGAGTGCTCCTCGCGGGCTGGAATCCGGAACCTCCGTACTGGCGATGCCGTCCGTTCATAGCGACGACGCCGGAGGAGGTGTCGATGGGGCTCCGCACCGGCATGATGATGGTGCCCAACAACTCCCTCATCTCGGAGGCGGTATCCCGAAGGAAGCTGTCCAAAATCGCGGTTGTGGGGTGTCCGTGCCACATACACGGAGTCCGCAAGCTCCAGGCCTCAGGGCAGCCCAAGAAGTTCGCGGACGCAATCCAGTTCACGATAGGGGTGTTCTGTGCCGCCACCTACTACGGAGAAGGGACGAAGCACCTGGTCCAGGAGTTCGCGAACGTGCAGAACCTCGACGACATAATCGCCATGGACTACCGCGGGGGCAAGTGGCCGGGCTCACTCTACGTAGTGACCAAGGATCGCAAGATACACTGGGCGGGCAGCAAACACGACTACACGTGGCACTTCCTCGGATCGGCTAGCTACAAGCGGGACAGGTGCCTCATGTGCATAGACTTCTCCGCGGAGCTCGCCGATGTGTCGTGCGGCGACATCTTCCAGGAGGTCGGCCACTCGAACCGAAGGCTCGTGGCGACGCTGCCCAGGACGAGCGTGGGCGAGGAGCTCATCGCCGGCGCGCTTGCAAAGGGGTACGTCGAGATAGAACCCCACGACCCGGCTCTCATCCCGGCAAGTGGAATGGGGTGGGAGGCTAAGAAGCACGCCGGGATGTACAGGCTGATACAGAGGAAGAGGTATGGGTGGCCCACCCCGGATTACCAGTATCCGCTGGCTGTGACCGCCCTGCCGAGGACGCTCACGTTCCCGTCGGCATGAGCCGGCGTTGGCGTTGCGCCCATCATACCTGGTAGAGAAGCCCCCGCGGTGCTCGGGCATCGCGGGGGCGCGGTTCACGGCGAGGCGAGACTTGGTCCGGGCAATCCGCGGACATCTGCAAGTCGCACGGGACGGTGAAACTGAATGCGCCTGGTAGTCGGGATCACGGGTGCCACGGGAGCCATATACGGGATAAGGGTGTTGGAAGCACTCAAGGCAGGCGGCATCGAGTCTCATCTCGTGATAAGCCCATGGGGGGAGAAAACGATAGAGGTCGAGACCTCGTATAGTGTTGCAACAGTGAAGGCTCTCGCCTCCCACTGTCACGACCCTTCTGCACTCGACGCTCCGATCTCGAGCGGGTCCTACCTCACCGCAGGCATGATCATAGCCCCCTGCAGCATGAAGACTCTCGCGGCTATCGCCAACGGATACTCGGAGAACCTTCTTGAGAGAGCCGCGGACGTCACCATCAAGGAAAGCCGTCCTCTGGTTCTCGTGGTGAGGGAGACTCCGCTTAGTGCGATTCATCTGGAGAACATGTTGAAACTCGCGCGTCTGGGCGTCACGATAATGCCTCCGGTGCCCGCCTTCTATTGCCGTCCGAGGAGCATCGACGATGTAGTCAACCATCTCGTTGGGAAGATCCTTGATAGGTTCGGGTTGAGCCACGACCTCTTCCCAAGGTGGGGGTCTTGCGAACATGAGCGGAGGGAATAGCGGGGCTGTGTACGAGATCTCGGCGGGCGAAGGAAGGTTCCGTCTGTCGCTCGCAGCGACGTGGGCCGGGAACGACCTCGTGGTTACCATTACCGGCGGGGACGCTCCTCACATAGGCTCGGTCGCCGTGGCGGTGCCGAGGCCGAGTCTGCGTGACCCGTCCGTGACAAGCGCGACCGCGTCAGTGATAACTCTCGTCGGACACAAGGATGATGAGCTTGCGAAGCCCATAGCGGAGTTCATGGCTGCGAGGC
The DNA here is from genome assembly GCA_024653485.1 of Bacillota bacterium. NCBI lineage: Bacteria > Bacillati > Bacillota > Bacillota bacterium. The sequence goes on from JANLFY010000004.1 coordinate 149,576, forward strand.
TCAAGGTGGCAGTAGTGGCTGTGGTCGGGATACACGTGGACGGGGCGACGCCGGACGACGTTGAGTGCCTGCGGGACATAGCGTGGGAGCTCGCCCGGAGCTGTGTAGCCGGGGCCGTGCGACAGGGTAGCGGGCACGTACGCGGAGGGGCGCTTCGCGGCGACAGCGAGTGAAGGTGCGTCCTATTGGAGAGACGCGGTCCAGCGTGGGGCGGCGCCGAGTCGTTGCGCCGAGCCGTCGCGAGCCTGGTGGCACGTGATGTGAAGTTACACGAGTGGGAGGAACCGACGTCACAAACCTTATCTGCAGTAAAGCCAGAGGAGGCAAACGATCATGGCAAGCAAGGCGATAAGACGCATAGTTCTAGCGAGCGTAACCATGATGGTCCTCGCCAGTCTCGCGGGTGCCGGGGTTCTTGCCGCAGCCAACGGGGACCTGTCGTTCTTCAAGGGCAAGGTCATCAAGTTCATCGTGCCGTACAGCGTTGGGGGCGGGTTTGACTCGTACGCCAGGGCCATGGCGCCGTATCTGGAGGAGTACATCCCCGGTGTAACCGTCGTGGTGCAGAATGTCGCTGGCGGCGGCGGGATGATCGGAATCAATACTCTGTACGCCGCAGACCCGGACGGCCTGACCATAGGCATTGCGCACGGGGCAGGAGCGGTGATCAATCAGGTGTTGAAGACGCCGGGGACGAGGTTCAACTTGGAGGAGATGAACTGGCTTGCCCGGGTCACGACCGAACCGCTCCTCACCGTCGTGTCCGGCAAGTCCCCGTTCAAGACGGTCAAGGACTTCGCCGGTGCCGGAAGGCCGATAGTCTTCGCCCAGACAGGGGTGGGCAGCGGAGACTACTATGGGTCACTGTTGCTGCTGAAGGCCCTGGGAATCAACTACAAGGTCGTTACCGGCTTTCCGGGTTCGCGGGAGGCGAACCTCGCGGTGGTGCGCGGCGAAGGCGTGGACGGAACCTCAGCGTTCTACGGCTCGTTGGTATCCCTCATTGAGACGGGTGACGTAAGGCCGGTGGTACAACTGGCGTTCGAGCGCCACAAGGACCTTCCGGGCGTCCCCACTGCCCTCGAGGTGGTTCCCCCTGAGAACCGCGAACTCGCACGTGCGTTGACTAGCCTCTTCGAGATCAAGTACATAATCGCCGCTCCACCCAAGGTGCCGGCGGAGCGCGTGTCCGCCTTGCGGGCAGCGTTCGACAAGGTCTTCGCGGATCAGGAGTTCATCGATTGGTCGGTGAAGATGAAGTGTCCCGTTGACTACCTGAACGGGGCCGCGCTCGACAAGTTGGTAAGAGAGAACGTTGACGCTTTCACGAAACTCGAGCGTGAGCTCAAAGCCATAACCGAGAAAGGTTGACGTTGCGGATCGAGCAAGACTGCGAAAGAGCGAGTCAAACCGCAAAGAAGAGGGAAGAGGGCAGGCGGACGGGGCGGACTCGCGCCCCGTGCCGCCCGTCCCTGGGAGGTAGGTTTCATGTTGTCGCAAGCATTCCAGGGCGTGAGCGCCCTCCTTGCCGTACAGCCGTTCTCGTACATGCTGCTGGGAATCCTAGTGGGGCTCGCTTTCGGAGTGGCTCCGGGTCTCGGCGGAATCACAGCGATGGCCATTCTCGTTCCTCTGACCTACAAGCTGGGCCAGACGAGCGCCTTCGCGCTCCTCATCGGCGCGGCGAGCGCCGTCGCCTTCGGGGGGTCTGTCAGCGCGATCCTCATCAACACGCCGGGCACTAACCAAAGCGTGGCGACGTGTCTCGATGGGTACCCGATGACGAGGAGTGGAGAGGGCAGGCGGGCGATAGGCATCAGTGCCACAGCTTCGGCACTGGGAGGCGTGGTGGGCGCGATCGTCCTTCTCGCCCTGATCCCGGTCATGCACAAGGTCGTCCTGGCATTTGCGCCTCCCGAGTACTTCATGCTCTGCCTCCTCGGGCTCACCGCCATAGCCGGAGTGAGCGGCAAGACCATGCTGAAAGGGTTGGTCATGGGAGGGCTCGGAATCCTTCTCTCGTTCGTTGGCTACGACCCCGTGACGGGCACGCTCCGCTACACTTTCAACGCGTTGTACCTGTACGACGGTATCGACGTTGTGGCCGCGGTGATCGGCCTCTTCGCCATCGCCGAGATGATGTCGTTGATGGTTGAAGGGAGCACCATCGTATCGGGGAACGTCGAGGAAAAGCCTGGCGGGCTCGTAGAGGGCATGAAGGACGTGTTCAGGCACTGGTGGCTCTTCCTCCGATCCAGCGTCATCGGAACAGTGATAGGCATCATTCCAGGCATAGGAGGCGGGACCGCGAACGTCGTGGCTTACAGCCACGCGGTTCAGACGTCCAGGTGTCCGGAGAGATTCGGGACGGGAGTGCCTGAAGGCGTGATAGCTCCCGAGTCCGCGAACAACGCCAGCTTCGGTGGAGCCCTCGTGCCGACAGTGGCCTTCGGTATCCCTGGCAGCGAGATGTGCGTGGTGCTCCTCGGCGCTTTCATGCTGCACGGGCTCGTGCCGGGACCCGAGATGCTGAAGGAACACCTTGACCTCGTGTTCCAGATGGCGTGGGGTGTGGCGTTCGCAAACATCATAGCCTCCCTGATCGGAGTTGCCTTCATGAGTTGGCTGGTCCGACTGTGCTCGGTGAGGGTGTCGCTCTTGGCCCCCTCGATCATCGCCATATCGCTGCTGGGAGCGTTCGCTACGTCTGGAAACGTGGCGGACGTGCTCGTGGCGCTAGTGTTCGGTATTTTTGGCTACTGGATGAAGAAGCTCGGATATCCGCGCGCGCCCCTGATGATAGGGCTCGTGCTAGGGGGTCTGGCCGAGGTGAACCTCCATCTTTCGCTGCAGATCTATGGCCTGGGATTCGTTCTCCGGCCGATAGCCTTGGTCATCCTAGCATTGATCCTCGTGTTTGCGTTCGGTCCGGCAGTGCAGCGCGTCGTGGCGGGAAGGAGGCGTGTTGAAGCGTGAAAGCATCTGAGCAGTACATTTTCGGCCTCGTGGTGGCGGTGATGCTTGCAGGCTTTGTGGTCATGGGGATGGGGTACCTGCCCCAAGCGAGACTGGCGCCGCTTTCGATAGGACTGCCGACCCTGGGTCTCATGCTGATTCTTCTACAGCGGATGAAGAGCCAGGGCAGAGCGCGCGCGTTGAAAGATGGGCCGAGTGGCGAGGCAGGGGGGCAAGGATCGCACACCGAAGCTAGTGGGGAGGACGCCAGTGGGGAACGCGTGGGCGGCGGGGCGCGCGTCACGCTTGCGACGGAGGTGTCGATCATAGGGTGGATCGTGGGGTTCACCGCCCTCATCTGGCTCGTTGGGTTCACCGTGGCCATTCCGGTCTTCCTGTTCCTGATGGCACGGGGCAAGTTCAGGGAGGGCTTCGCGGTATCACTTGGCTTGGCGTTGACCGTGGGAGCTGGCCTTTACATCGCGTTCGACGTGCTCCTCAAGGTCCCGATGAACTGCGGCATCTGGCCGTGACTTGCGCTGACCCGGGCGCGCGTCCGAATGCAAGCTGGCTGGCACGAAGAGAGCTGACGAAAACCGAGTGGGGGTGCGAAGTTGAGATTCGCTGATCTGAGGGAGTATGTCCGGGCGCTCGAGGAGAACGGGCTCGTGAAACGAATCTCTGAGGAAGTCGACAAAGACTGGGAAATCGCTGCGTTGTGCCGTCTTGCCTTCACCAAGCTGCCGTCGGAGACGAGGCCGGCTCTTCTCTTCGAGAATGTCAAGGGGTTCGATTCGCCGGTAGTGGCCGGGGTGCTGGGAGCGTCGCGCCGTGTGTACGCGATGGCCTTGGGCATCGACACTTTCGGTGGCAACGTGCTCACGGAGATAGCACAGCGGTGGGCCCGAGCCATCAAGAACCCGGTCGCGCCCAGGCTCGTGACAACCGGACCTTGCAAAGAGAACATCCTCACCGGCGACGACATAGACGTGTTCAGGTTTCCGGTGCCCATGTGGACGGTAGGAGAGGATCCTGGGCTTTTTCTGACCGCGCCGTGCGTGGTGACGAAGGACCCCGAAACAGGGACGAGGAACGTTGGGACCTACCGGATTCAACTCAAGGAGCGCAACAAGACGGGTATCCACATGGGCAAGACCCGCCACATTTACAGACACATACAGAAGAATGAAGCCAAGGGCAGGCCCACGCCTGTGGCCATTGTCGTGGGGAGCGATCCCACCGTGGGTCTCGCTTCTGTGTCATCTGTGCCGTTCGGCGTCGATGAACTGGCAGTCGCGGGGGCGCTGAGGGGCGAGCCGGTGGACGTGGTCAAGTGCGAGACGGTCGACCTTGAAGTGCCTGCGACCGCGGAAATAGTCATCGAGGGGCTGATCAGGCCAGGATACAGGGAGCTCGAGGGGCCGTTCGGGGAGTATCCCGGCTACATGGGAGCGTCGGGTGACGCGCCGGTGGTGGACGTCACGTGCATTACGTTCAGAAACGACGTCGTGTTCCACGCCTTCGTAAGCCAGATGCCTCCGAGCGAGTCCAGCCTGATAAGGGGGTGCGGGCGGGAGTCCTCGATATATGCCCACCTCGTCGCCGATCACAAGCTGCCCATTCGAGACGTTCACCTGAAGGAGAGCGGCGGGAGCGCGGCATACCTTGCTATCTCCATGCGACCGCAGTACCCCGGTCAGGTGTGGGAGACTGCCTGGGCAGCGTGGACAGTCGACCCGTCGCTTGGGAAGATCACGGTGATAGTGGACGACGACATAGACATCAGAGATCCGTTCCAGCTCGACTGGGCCATGAGCTTTCGGGTTCAACCGGAGCGGGACCTGCACATCGTTAGTGGAACGGCGGCCGTCATGAACGACCCGTCTCAGGCCGCGAAAGGGGTCACCAAAGAGGATCCATCGCGGCACGTCTCATCCAAGGTGCTCATAGACGCGACGAAGAAGCACGAGTACCCCGCTATAGCCATGCCGCCCGCCGAGCACCTCGCCAGAGCCGCTGAGAAGTGGGAAAGGCTTCGGTTCTAGGTGCTAATCCGGTTCCGGGTGCGAAGCAGGTCAAGGTTCAGGGACGCCATGGGCTCTGGACGAAAACCGGACGAAAACCGGGCCCGGCTCGGAAAACCGCGCATGGAGGCGATTTCCCGCGCCGCGGCCCGGTTCCTTCTTGGTCCTGGCGCCGCCACGACGTGCTTGGGGAGGCATTCTTGCGGTTGAGGAAGGAGGTTCGGGCCTGTCCCGTTCGCTACCTTAGTCCGCCAAGGGCCAAGGGGAGCGGTGGCTCATGGTATTTTCACTCTGGGCAGCAGGATTACGCGCGATCGCGGCGAAGAGGTGAATGAATCATATCCCGGGTACTGTATCCAAATTGCCTTCCAAGGTCGTCCCATTCCTGATGCAGAGGGACTTGGTCAATTGGCTGGTATACCAAAAAGCATATATTAGAGGATACCACCCTTGCAGTGCTCTTGGCAGCCGAAAACGGAGGTGGTGCGGTCGGGATGACGGGTTCGAGTCAAGAGGCGATGAGCACGCCGATGTATGCAGCGGGACGCCGTTCAGGGCGCCGTTTACGCCCAATCTGCTGAATCTGAAGGGTGTGCGAAGCGGACGACGTGAGACGGGTAGTGTCATGTCTCCCGCAGCGCCCATGACCCTCATGACCTTTCTTTGCGACAGTCTGGTGCGAGAGGGGCGGTGTTTGAAATGGTCAAGTACGACAAGGTTATGAGCGCTGTCCTCACAGCGGTATCAGTTGCGATGGCGCTCTTCCACACCTACACTGCGCTTTTCGGCTCTCTCACTTCGATGTGGCAACGCAGCATCCACCTTACATTCGGGTTCCTTCTCGTATATCTCATGCATTCATCCAAGAGCAAGACGACATCGGCGAAGCTTACCGGCCTGGGACTCTCGGCCCTTGGAGCTGCCACCGGCATCTACGTCATCACCAACTTCGACGCAATAATCATGCGCTTCGGCAGCCCAAACAGCCTCGACCTCGCGCTTGCCGCCGTCGCCCTCTTGTTGGTCCTAGATACCGCGAGGAGAACCCTGGGATGGGCAATGCCCTTGATCGCCATTGGGTTCCTGCTATACGCGTTTCTGGGGCCGTACCTCCCGGGCATCCTCTATCACAGGGGATACGATCTTCCGAGAGTCCTCAACCAAATGTACTTGACGACGGAAGGCATCTACGGGATACCGTTGGGAGTCTCCGCGGACTACATCTTCCTTTTCATATTGTTCGGGTCGTTCCTGGTCGCGACGGGAGCTGGGCAGTTCTATATCGACCTCGCCAAGGCGCTCGTTGGGCGGGCTAGGGGAGGTCCTGCCAAGGTGGCCATCATAGCCAGCTCGCTGTTCGGGACGATCTCCGGCAGCGCCCAAGCCAACGTGGCGGGAACCGGGATGATAACGATTCCTCTCATGAAGAACGTAGGCTATCGATCTGAATTTGCCGGGGCGGTGGAGGCGGCCGCCTCTACCGGGGGGCAGATCATGCCTCCGGTCATGGGTGCGGCGGCGTTTGTGATGGCCGAGATCCTCGGAGTTCCCTACGTCCGTATCGTTCAGGCCGCGTTCATCCCTGCCTTGATCTACTATACCGCGCTCCTCTTCTCGGTCGACTTCGAGGCCGCAAGGGCGCGGATTCCTGGGCTGACGAAAGACGAGATCCCGAACCTTCGCAAGGTACTGAGAGAAGGGTGGCTCTATCTCGTGCCCCTTGCGGCGATGATATTCCTTCTCATCGTGGTCAAGTGGACCACGACGAAATCCGCCGTGTATTCGCTGCTCGCCACCGTGATCGTCGGCTTTCTGCAGCACCAGAGGAAGTTCGGGTTGACCGAGGCGGTCGAGGCGATACGGGATGGGGCCAGGGGTGCCATCAGCGTGATCACGGCCTGCTCTTGCGCAGGCGTCGTTGTAGGAATAGTCAACCTCACCGGGCTCGGTCTGCGCTTCTCCAACATCGTGGTGAGCGCCGCCGGAGGCAACGTTGCACTGTTGCTCGTGCTCATCATGCTTGCGTCGCTGGTGCTGGGCATGGGCTTGCCGACCACGCCGGCCTACTTGGTGCTGGCGGTGCTCGGGGTTCCAGCGCTCCAGACGCTCGGCGTGCCGCTCCTCGCCGCACACATGTTCATTTTCTACTTCGGATGTATCTCCATGATAACGCCGCCTGTAGCGCTTGCCGTGTACGTGGCTGCCGGCATCGCCAAGTCGAGCTTCTGGAAAACGGGGATTAACGCCGTCAAGCTTGGCGTGGCTGCGTTCATTGTGCCGTACTTCTTCATCTTCAACCCTCCTCTGCTTTTCGAGGGGACGTTGCCCTCAGTACTGTGGGCTGGCGCCACCGCTGCGGTCGGAGCCGCTCTCTTGAGCGGAGCGGCGATCGGGTGGTTCATGGGGGACATTGGCGTTCCGGAGAGGGTTGTGCTCTTGGCGAGCGCTCTAGGGCTTATCGACCCGGGTCAGCTGACCAACGCTATGGGACTCGTCGGTCTCGCTCTCGTTGTCGCCCTCCAGCGCTTCCGGGCGACGAGATCGAGGAGCACAAGAGGAGGTGACTTCAGCGGCGCAATTGGATGACGCGGAGGAGCGTGGAGTGCAGTAGGTTGAGTAGTCTCGGGGCACAGAACGACCAACGGAACGGTAACGGGTCATCTCGACGCACCAATTCGTCCAGCCGAGAGGAGTTGGCAAAATGACCAAGCGAATCGTCTGGTTGGTGATTGTGGCTGTTTTATTGATGAGTTGCGGATCTGCTGCGGTCGCAGGCACCACTCTGCCCAAACACCTGTCGCTCGGCGCGTGTGGCACCGCAGGAACCTTCTACCTCGTCGGCGCGGGTGTGAGCCAAATCATAGAGAAGTACCTCCACGTTTCGACGACAGCCGAGGTCACGGCGTGCGCTGTGGAGAACACGAAGTTGCTCCACGGAGGGAAGATAGAGCTGGGGATACTCACCCCGGAGGTTGCGGACCAAGCATATCGGGGTATTACCCCGTTCACCTCTAAGCAAGACATTCTGGCTCTGGCACCGCTGTACCCCAACCTCTATCAGTTGATAGTCCCGGCCAACTCTCCCATCCAGTCGATAATGGACATCAAAGGGAAAAGAGTATCCGTCGGAGCACCGGGCAGCGGCATCCTGGAAAGCAACAAGCTGCTTCTCGACGCGCTCGGCCTGAAGTTCACCGATTTCAAGCCCGAGTACCTCTCGTTCAGCGAGACCGCCGAGGGAATGAAGAACGGCTGGGTTGACGCAGCCATCATCGTCACCGCGGCTCCGTCCTCGTGGGTGTTGGACCTGGAGTCCGTCAAGCCCATCAGGGTAGTCCCGCTCACTGAAAAGGAGCTCAACACCATAGTTGAGAAGGTACCGTACTATGTCCCAACAGTCATTCCGAAGGGACGGTACAAATCCCAGGACTACGAGGTTCGCAGCTTCGCTGCGTGGAACGTCCTTGCAGTTCGGAAGGACGTGCCGGACGACGTCGTGTACGAGTTGACGAAAGCGATCATGGAGCACAACGATGAGCTCGCGAAGGTCCACAAGGAGGCGGCCAACATCCGTCCAGAGAACGCCAGTACCGTCAAGATCCCGTACCATCCCGGCGCGGCGAAGTACTACAAGGAGATAGGGATCACGGTTCACTGAGGGACGGGGTGGAGCTTGGCAGGGAGTAGCACGAAGGAGCCGGCTCAAGTGTCGATCTGAACTGCATGAACCCCTCCAGCTAGTTGAGAGGTCGCAGGTTACGGAGGTGAAAGGAGCAAGCCGGACCAGCTGGCCACGGGCAATTGCTCCTGTCCGACCGACCCTCCGCCCTCATGTGGACGTGGTTCTCGTATGATGGCGATGTCACACGCCGGGTGCCGTCCGGTCAGCAGGGCGCAGGAGTCCCGCGTGGCTGCGGATGCGTGACGGCACCCGGGCACGGCCGAACCGCCGAAACGGGCCGTACCATTGGTTCGCGTGAAGCCGGCTAGGTACGGCGGCCTCGGCCGCGCCCGGGCGGCCAGGGAGGCCGGCTCCGAAGATACCGTGGTATCTTCGACGGTGACAGGCGGTGACATCCAGGTGGGTCGAGGTGGAACACGATGCACGGAGGCTGTGAACCTCGCACGGAGAGCTCGAGCTCGAAGAATAGGATAAGGACCACGCGGGCAGCCGCTCTGTCCGTGCTGTGTGTCATCCTTGCGGTCTGTGGCGTCGCGGCGTGGTGCCTTTGGCATCGGGACCGCAGTCGCAGTCTGGTCGTCATCGCCGAAAATCGCGCTCGGCCTGTGCTCCAGATTCCGGCGGCTCCCGGGCTGGAGTTCGTTCTGCGGTACACTCACAGTCAGACGGGCGGGCCAATGGAGATGAGGTTTGCGCTGGGTCCCGACTGCAGAATCGTCCTCAGAGAGGTCCGGGCGGAGATCCTGAGGCCCGAGATAGAAGAGCTTGCACGTTACGCCCTGGAGGTCGTCCGGGAGGGCGCTTGGACCGTGTACCGCGGGATGAACCAGAGAATCGACCCGCTTTTCGTCAGGGTCAGGGTGTCCGATGGAGAACAAGATCTTGTCATCAACGGTACCGCGATCCCCCTGAGGTCGCTCGCCGCATCTGGCGCACGGTTGGAATTAAGGGTCAGGTAAATCGCAGCGGCGTCCGAAGTGCGGACGTGGCGCTGTGGGCGCTATTGGGGTGCAGCCCGACTCGAGAGGTGATTGCCGCTCATGCGTGAGAGATTGCCCAGATTCAGATACATGGAGGCCCGCTCGGTAGAGGAGGCTCTGTCTCTCCTGAAAGAATTGGGACCCGGCGCGAAGCTGCTCGCCGGGGGAACGGACCTCCTCGTGGCCATGAGAATGAAGGGAGCGAGGCCTGACGCCCTGGTCAACCTGAAGACCGTTCCCGGTCTCGATACGATCGAAGCTCGCGCCGACGGGCTCTTTATCGGAGCTCTCGCCACTATGCAGGCCGTGGCGGACAGCCCGGAAGTGGCGCGTGGGTTTGGCTGCCTTGCTCGGGCCGCTGGCGTCGTGGGCTCGTGGCAGGTACGCAACAGGGCCACGGTGGGAGGCAACCTTTGCAACGGGGCGCCGTCGGCTGAGACCGCCCCGCCACTGCTGGTGCTGGGTGCCAAGGCGCACGTGGCGGAGCCCGGAGGCGGGGCGAAGGTCGTCGACCTCGATGACTTCTTCCTGGGTCCAGGGGTCACTTTGTGCTCGTCGGGCAGGCTCCTCCTTGGGATAGCCGTGCCGGAGCCTCCTCAAGACATGTGGACAACTTACATCAAACACAGCCCGCGCAGGGCCATGGACATCGCGGTCGTGGGAGTGGCTGTCGGGCTTGCGCTCAAGGACGGAGGCCGCGTGAGGGAAGCCAGGATCGCCCTAGGGGCTGTCGCACCCACGCCCTTCAGGGCGCGAGAGGCTGAAGCCTACCTGGAGGACAGGATCCTCACCTCGGAGGCGGCGAGGGAAGCGGGTAGACTTGCGGCGCGTGCCGCAAGGCCCATCTCCGACGTCCGCGCCTCAGCTGGGTACAGACTTGAGATGTGCGAGACACTGGTCGCAAGGGCCCTCACGGCTCTCGCCTCCTGTGGGAGGGATGGTCGGGGATGAATGGGGTTGGACATGCGGGCGATGACATGGTGACTATCAGGCTCCGGGTGAATGGAAAGGCTCGGGAGGTGTCTGTGAGACCCAACGAGACGCTGCTCGATGTGCTCAGAGAGAGGCTTGGGCTCACCGGCACCAAGAAAGGATGCGTCCTTGGAGACTGCGGCGCGTGCACGGTGCTCCTGGACGGAAAGCCCGTGAACTCGTGCCTCGTACTCGCTGTGGACGCCGCTCACGGCGAGGTTCTCACTGTCGAGGGCTTGGCGGAGAACGGCGGACTGCATCCTCTTCAGGAGGCTTTCATCAGGTACGGCGCGATTCAGTGTGGATACTGCTCCCCGGGCATGCTCCTGTCTCTCAAAGCATTGCTCGACCGCGAGCCTTACCCGACTCGCGAACAAGTCATGAGCGCCATCTCTGGCAATCTTTGCCGGTGCGGCGGATACCACAAGATCGCCGACGCGGCCCAGGCGGCCTCGAGTGCGGGAGAGCGCGGGGGTGACGATAGATCATGAGCAATACTAGCGTGGTTGGGACAAGTGTGCCGAGGATCGATTCGGCAGGAAAAGCGACGGGCGAAACCAAGTACGTAACAGACATCAGCGTACCTGGGATGGTGCACGGGAAGGTCTTTCGGAGCACTGAAGCCCACGCACGGATAGTCCGGCTGGATGTTTCGGATGCAGAGCGACTGCCCGGTGTCGTAGCGGTCGTCACTGGAGCGGACGCCCCCTACTCATACGGCCGCATGGTGGAGGACGAGCCCTTCCTTGCCCGCGAGGTCGTTCGGTACATAGGCGAGCCTGTGGCGGCAGTCGCAGCTGTGGACGAAGAGACGGCGGAGGCAGCTCTGGATCACATCTACGTGGAGTATGAGCCGCTTCCAGCGGTGTTCGATGTCGAGGAGGCGCTCAGTCCTACGGCCCCGCTCGTCCATCCTCAACTGGAATCCTATCGCAAGGGGCCCATTCCGACGCCCGTCCCCGGCACCAACATGTGCAGCAGCTTCAGGATCAGGAAAGGCGACGTCGATGCTGGCTTCGCCAGGTCTGATTTCGTGTTCGAGCACAGGTTCGCGACGCCGCCCATACAGCACTGCTACATCGAGCCGTGTTGCGCCATAGCGGAGTATGACTGCACCGGCGCGCTGACCGTGTGGAGCGGCACGCAAGGCGCCCACCTTCTCCAGCAGTTGTTGAGCGCGTCTCTCGGGATCCCCCTCTACAAAGTGCGGGTGATCCAGCCGCCGTATGGTGGCGGGTTCGGTGGCAAGGTGCCTATGCACGTAGAGCCGGTTGCGGTGGCGCTGGCTCTCAAGTGCCGACGGCCTGTGCGTGTCGTGCTGAACCGCGAGGAGGAGTTCGCGGCCTCTACGACCCGGCACGCAAGTGTCGTGACGATAAAGTCCGGTGTGAATCGCGACGGACGCATCATCGCCCGAAAAGTCGACGCCGTGCTGGACACGGGGGCGTACGCCCGCATCGGTCCCCTGGTGCTGCGGAATGGGAGCATCGCCGCGAGCGGCCCCTATGACATCCCCAATGTGTGGATCGACGGAGCTTGCGTTTACACGAACAAGGTGCCGGCCGGCGCTCTGCGCGGGTTCGGCACGCCTCAGATGACGTGGGCGTACGAGTCTCATACCGACATGATCTGTCGGGAGCTGGGTTTGGACCCGGTTGAGTTCAGGCTGAAGAACGTCCTCCGAGATGGCGGCGAAAACGCCAACGGCGAGAAGGTCAGGCACGTGGCGGTCGACCGGTGTATCGAGGCTGCTGCAAAGGGAATCGGATGGGGAGAGCCCAAAGTGACGACATCTCCAGGCAAGGCGCGGGGCAGGGGAATCGCCGCTACGGTGAAGGCTTGCGCCGGTCCCGCCGAGTCCCTTGTCGTGCTGCGGTTCAACAGGAACGGGCGCGTGCGGGCTCTCGTGAGCGCGAGCGAGATGGGCCAAGGCCTTCACACGGTCGTCGCGCAGATCGTCGCGGAGGAACTTGGGATTCATGTCGACGACGTGCGCGTGACGCAGCCCGACACGGACTTCACTCCGTTCGACGAGCTTACCACGGCAAGCAAAGCGACTTTCCATACCGGTAACGCTACGCGCGCGGCGGCTCGCGATCTCCGTCATCAGATCGCGTCGATAGTTGCCGAGCGGCTCGGCGTGCCTCAAGAGACGCTGAGGTTCGAAGGGGGCAGGGTAATCGCTGAGGGCCTGGGAGAGTCGGTGGCCATCACGGACGTGCTCGGGAAAGGCAAGCACCGCGCCACGAACGAGCTCGTTGGCAGAGGGATGTTCGCCTCCGATTACGTCATACCCCTTGATAGGGAGACGGGGCAGTCGGAAGCGCCAGTCGCTTTCTGGATGTACGCGGCGCAGTCAGCAGAGGTGGAGGTTGACCTCGAGACGGGCGACGTGAGAGTATTGAGAGTGGTGGCCGCGCACGATGTGGGCCAAGCCATCAGCCGCTTAGGTTGCGAGCAGCAGATCCAGGGAGGGGTGGTTTTCGCTCTCGGACAGTCTCTCTGGGAGCAGACCATCGTTCGTGAGGGCAGGGTCGTCAACCCGACTCTCTTGGATTACAAGGTGTTCACGTCCGCGGACACTCCGGAGATCGTGCCGGTCATCGTTGAAGATGCCCCACACTCTCTCGGCCCATACGGAGCGAAGGGGCTGGGCGAGATCGTGACCACGCCCACGGCGGCCGCTGTGGCAAACGCCGTTTTCGACGCGACGGGCGTCAGAATCACGGACCTGCCGCTTACTCCGGAGAAAGTGAGAGCCGCGCTCAAGGCGGCGGGCACGAAAACGACGCTGTAGAGCAGGGGAAGAGGAAGGGATATGGCGGTGAACGCAGAACGTGTCAGACGGAGCTTCCAGGACCTACACGAGGACGTAGTCAGGGTGGGGCTTTGCACTTCATGCGGAACGTGCGTCGGCGTCTGTGCGACGAAAGCCATTGAAATGGATTACGCACTGGACGAGCCTCTGCCAAGACTCGTGGGGAGGTGCACTTCGTGCGGGGCTTGCGTTGATGCCTGTCCGGGCAAGGACGTGCCGCTGAGGGATATGGACAGGTTCCTCTTCGGACGCGAGCGAGACGAGGAGAAGGAGCCTGTCGGGGTTTTCAGATCGTGCTATCGAGGGTGGTCCACGGACCCGTACGTAAAGGCCACGTCCAGCAGCGGAGGTGTCGTCACCGGGCTGTGCAATTACGCCCTAGAGAACGGCATCGTGGATGCGGTCATCATGGCCGGCTGGAGCAAGGACGAGCCCGCGCGCTGCAGACCGATCATTTGCACGAGCCCCCGGGAGGTCGCCGAGGCCGCCCGGTCGGCTATGGTGATAGTGCCCAACAACGCGCTCCTGGCCGAGGCGGTGCTCGGGGACAAACACGAGAGAGTGGGGGTCGTCGGCCTTCCTTGCCACGTTCACGGACTGAGGAAGCTTCAGATGAAAGGCCGGCCGAAGAAGCTGGCAGCGTCCATCAAGTTCGTCATAGGCCTCTTCTGCGCCTCGACGTACTACTGGGAGGGAGTGAGGCATCTAGTCCGTGAGTTCAGCGACATCAAGGACATGGGTGAGGTCCAGAGGCTTGATTACCGCGGTGGACAGTGGCCTGGAGGCATGTACGCAGTGACGAGGGACGCCAAGATCCATTTCGTAGCGAGCAAGCACGATTATACTTGGCACTTCCTGGGGGCAGGTACGTTCAAGCGGGATAGATGCTTGATGTGTACCGACTTCTCGGCAGAGCTCGCGGATGTTTCGTGCGGCGACATCTTCCAGCCCGTGAGACCCGGTGACAGGCGGATAGTGGCCACGGTCACCAGAACCGATGTGGGCGAGGATCTCGTGCGAAAGGCGCAGGACGCAGGGTACATCCAGGTCGAGCCGCACGACCCGTCGCTGATACCGGCGAGCGGTCTTGGATGGGAATCGAAGAAACACGCAGGCATGTACAGGCTCAACCAAAGGCGCGAGTTCGGATGGCCCACTCCCGACTATCAGTACGAGCCGAGAGTGGTGCCCCTCGACAGGCGGCTGACTTTTCCGTCGTGACACGCGACAAGTCGCGGGAGTATCAAAGTGCAGCGAAGGTGCACGATCATATCTTACGGGTGAGGGTTTTGACGAAGAAGGCTGGTTGCGGGGAGACCTTGTTCACCCGCAACTTCATACTCACGTGCTTCTCGACGCTCCTCTTCTACATGAGCTTTCACGTTCTCCTTCCGACGCTGCCCATGTACGTGCTCGGACTCGGCGGGACAGAGGGCGACGTCGGTCTGGTGATGAGCGCGTTTGCCATGACCTCGGTGTTCATGAGGCCTGTCGCCGGGCGCTGGGTCGACCGCGGTGCCAAGAAGGGCCTCATGCTAGCCGGGGCCGTGGTGTACGTCACGTCTGGGATCCTGTACGGGGTCGTGTCGCACGTCACAGGGCTTGTCGCAGTGAGGCTGCTTCACGGTCTCGGCATGGGCATGTACTCGACGGCGGCGTCTAGCCTCGTCTCAGAGTCGGTGCCGCGTCATCGGCGCGGCGAGGGTCTCGGTTATTTCCTCCTCGCAACGAGCCTTGCGATGGCAGTGGGACCTGTCGTGGGGGTGGCGATAACCGAGGCGATGTCGTACAGCGCCCTGTTTGGGGCGTCGGCCCTCTTGGCAGGGATCGTCGTCATCTGCGTGCTTTTCATCGCGGCGCCTCCCGCACAGAGTCTGGGGTCCCCGACAACCTCCGCATTCACCACGCGTCGGCAAGACAGGAGGCCGGGGCCGACCGAAGGCGGCGCCTTCTCCGAGGGGAACGGCGCGAGACGGATGTCTCCGAGGCCACCCTGGTGGCGTAAGGCTTTGGCTGGTCTAGTGTCGTTCTTCGGTCTCGAGGCGCTGTTCCCGTCCATCACGCTCTGCTTCGGCTCGGCCACGTACGGGTCAATTGCGTCGTTTGTGGCCGTGTACGCCGGCTGGAGGGGCGTGCGCAACTCAGGCGTATTCTTCACGGTCTTCGCGTTGTCGATGTTCGTGACGCGCACGTTTGCGGGGAAGATCTCCGACAGACACGGTAGGGCGTCCGTGATAGCCCCGGGCCTTGCAGCGATATCCTTGGGCATGGCGACCCTGGCTTCGTCGAGATCCCTGTCCTCTTTCGCGCTTGCGGCCGTGATATACGGAATGGGTTTCTCAGTGATGCAGCCTACGGTCACCGCCCTCACGGTAGACCACGTTCCCGCCGGGCGCCGGGGCGCGGCGCTCGGGACGTTGATGGGCATGTACGACGTGGGAATAGCGCTGGGTGGTGTGGCAGCGGGACGGATTGCCGAGAGGCTCCCTCTTGACGCCGTATACTGGTGCATGTCTGGGGTAGGCGCGTGTGGGCTCATCTTCTTCGTGTGCGGCTACAGGCGCTACTGTGCGGTGAGACAGAGGGCGATGGCCATCGGGCGCGTTCTCGCAGGCGGAGCAGGTTCTCCTGTTCGATCGGGCGTCGAGGCGCCGCTAGAGTGACATTGAGACGTATCTGTCTATCTATCTACCTATCTGTCTGTCGGTGTGTCTGCTGACAGGGGGGACACAACATCAAACGACCTCGGAGGTGACGGACGCACGCGATGGCCGAACGTCAAAGAAGAGAGCTGGGGGAGGACGCTGCACCCGACTTCTTCGTGTTGGACAGCCGCGAGATTCGGGAGACCATAAGGGAGAAAGTGTACGCCCGCCTGCGCAGGGCAATCGTCGAAGGACACTTCGCCCCCGGCGAGCGCCTGATACAGGACAGACTCGCACAGCAACTGGGGGTGAGCAGGAGCCCGGTCAGGGATGCCATTCGAAGGCTGGAGTCGGAGGGCCTGGTCGAGGTCGCTCCGGTCAGAGGGGTCACCGTGATCAATATGCCTCCCGACGAGGCGGTGGGGCTTTATGACTTGAGAGAGGTGCTCGAAGGTCTAGCGGCCCGCTTGGCCGCCCGGAACATCTCTTCGGAGAAGCTGTCCGAGCTGCGTAGCTGCGTGAAGCGCATGGGGGATCTCCTGCCTCCCAAGACCAAGCCGCACAAGTGGGTTGAGGAAAACTCAAGGTTCCATGAGATCATAGTGGAAGCTAGCGGCAATCGGAAGCTCATGGAGCTGCTCCCGGTGTTGAGGGAATCGATAGGGGTTCTGTGCAGAACCATCGAATCGAACCCGGGCAGAGTAGCCGAGGCCATGCGCGAGCATGAAGACATTCTAGCCGCGATAGCGTGCGGGGACGCGGAGGAATCCGAAAGGCTCGGACGCCTTCACATAGTCCGTTCCAAGAACGCCGTCCTTGCCAGACTCACAGGAGAGGCTCGCGCTGGAGCGGTCGGCCGCCCAAACCTTCGGGCGTGACCGCGCAAGGCATCCGGTCTGACCGCGTCAGCATGAGTTCGAGTTTGCGGGAGACAACTGAAACGAACAGCGTGAAGGAAATGGCCTCCAGGCGCAGAATCGTGATTGTGGTGCGGCGAGTTCCGCGACTCGAGCTTCGTGCTGCATGGAGGTGGTTACCGTGCGCGATTACCCCGGAGTCACGGTCGAGGGCAGGACGCTCATGGGACCGGGACCGAGCAACGTTCATCCCAGAGTGCTCAGGGCTCTCGCCGTGCCCACGCTTGGTCACCTTGATCCGGAGTTCCTCGGGATAATGAACCTCTCCAAGGAGCTCCTCGCGAAGACGTTCGAGACAGAAAGCGAGTTCACCATCCCGGTATCTGGCACCGGAAGCGCCGGAATGGAGACCGCGCTCGTGAACTTCATCGAGCCAGGGGATAAGGTTCTGGTGTGCGAAAGCGGTCTCTTCGGTCAGCGAATGGCCGATATCGTCACACGGTGCGGGGGCGATCTCGCCGTCGTTCAAGCGGAGTGGGGGCGGATAATCGAGCCCGAGGACGTAGTGCGGGCGCTTGAGTCTTCCCGCGCGGACATAGTGGCGATCGTTCATGCGGAAACGTCCACCGGAGTGCTGCAGCCTCTGAAAGAGGTGGCGGAGGCAGCGCGCGAGCACGGAGCGCTGCTGATAGTGGACGCGGTGACGTCCCTCGGCGGGGCTCCAGTGCGCGTAGACGCGACGGGCATCGACGTCTGCTATAGCGGCACACAGAAGTGCCTTTCCTGTCCCCCGGGACTTGCTCCCATCACGATCGGGAACCGTGCCAGGGCGAAGCTGGATGCGCGCAGGACCAAGGTGCAGAGCTGGTATCTGGATCTCACCATGCTGCGCAGCTACTGGGGCAAGGACCGATTCTATCATCACACAGCCCCGGTGAACATGATATACGCGCTCTACGAGAGCCTCCGCATAATCCACGAAGAGGGGCTCGAGGCGCGATTCGCAAGGCACGTCCTTCACAGCGACGCACTCAAGGCAGGGTTGTCAGCCATGGGCCTGCGGCTCTTCGCTCAAGAGGGGTACAGAGCTCCGATGCTCACCTCTGTCGAGGTGCCTGCCGGAGTTGACGACGCCCGCGTCAGGCAATACCTGCTCACCAAGTACCGCTTGGAGATAGGTGGCGGTCTAGGCCCACTCAAAGGGCGCATATGGCGCGTGGGATTGATGGGACACTCTTGCACTCGGGCCAACGTGATGCTGTTCCTCAGCGCGTTGGAGGACGCTTTGGCGTTCGCAGGCCACCGCGTGGAGCCGGGTGCGGGCATATCCGCGGCAGCTCGACATTATGAGGAAGAGGCCGAAGACGAGGTCGACGAGTGATGCAGGAGCGGGTCACACCCACGGTCCGGGCGACGAACCCGTTCCTCCGCACGTGGTGCGCAGGGAAGTATGGCGCGGGAGAGGCGGATGAAGTCACGACATGCGGCGGCACTCGCAGGGGAGGGTTGATCATTGCTACCAAGAGCCACGCTCGGCAGAACCGGCATCGAGGTAACGAGGTTGGGCTTCGGCGCGCTGCCGATAGGACCCGTGCAGGCGGACCTGCCGGTCGAGAAGGCGGCGCAAGTCATACGGCGCGCCCTGGAGCGGGGCGTCACGTTCATCGACACGGCCCACGGGTACAAGACGTACGAGCATATTCGAAGGGCAAAGGAGGGATGGACCGGGCCGCTCGTCGTGGCCACGAAGACTCCGGCATCGTCATACGAGGAGGCCGAGGCACACGTCAGCTTTGCCCTGAGTGAACTGGATGTCGAGGCGCTGGACATAGTCCTGCTGCACGCGCATCGGCTGGGGGAGAGCGTTTTCCAAGAGCGAGCCGGCGCACACGCCTGCCTCCGCGAATACAAGGCGAAGGGCCTCGTGAGAGCGGTGGGCATCTCGACGCACAGGGTCGGCGTGGTGAGGGCGGCAGCCGAGAGAGACGACGTAGACGTCATCCACCCGCTCATCAACGTCGCGGGCTTGGGCATCCTCGGCGGCACTGCCGACGAGATGGCGGCGGCCATACGCCTTGCGGCTGAACGCGGCAAAGGCGTGTACGCGATGAAAGCCTTGGGTGGCGGGCATCTGGTCGCCAGGCGCGAGGAAGCGTTCAGGTACGTGCTTGGGCTTCCCGGGGTGGGTGCCGTTGCGGTCGGGATGGTGTCCGAAGCGGAAGTCGAAATGAACTGCCGCATTTTCTCTGGGGAGTCCATTCCTGATAGCGAACGAGAAGCCACGCTCAGGACGAAACGGCTCAAGGTGGTCTCTCAGTACTGCAAGGGGTGTGGGGCCTGCGTGGAGGCGTGCCCAAACGGCGCGCTCTCACTCGTGGACGGGAAGTCGACCGTGGACGTGGACGCGTGCATCTTGTGCGGCTACTGTAGCCCCGTGTGTCCTGAGTTCGCCATACGAGTCATTTGAGGCGGCAGGAGTCACGTAGTGTGCGGCGGCTCGCAGTGACCGAAGCTGTGGCTGGTCGCGAGCTCGCAGACCGGAGAGGCCGGGGGAGAGGTGGTGTCCCCGGACTCGAGTCCGGTCCGCACCCGAGTTCGATCCGCATCCACAAAGAACGACCATGGGCGAAGACAGGGACAAGGAGACGGAGGTAAGGGCTGAAAGTGGCTGCGCTTGCTAAACTAGTCTTTGTGTGCGTGTTCATTGTGGTGGCGCTTCGGCGTCAGATCAACCTAGGCGTCGCCATGTTCGTGGCCGCCGTAGGCCTTGGGTTGATGTTCGGGATGAAGCCCGCAGCGCTTGCGCAAGGGATCGTCGCGTCGGTGTTCGCATTGGACTCTCTGAGACTGGTGTTGGCGTTGCTACTAGTGATGGTGCTCGAGAACGTGATGCGTCAAGCCGGGTTTCTGGGCGGGATGACAAGCGCGCTCGGCAGGCTGGTGCGAGACAGGAGGGTTGTGGCGGCGTCGCTTCCCCTCTTGGTGGGCTTCCTGCCCTCGGCTGGCGGCGCACTCTTCTCCGCGCCCATGGTGGGCGAAGCCACGCGTGGGATGCCCGTGTCGCCGGAGAGACGGAGCTTCATCAACTTCTGGTTTAGACACCCCATGGAGTTCGTTATGCCGTTGTACCCAGGGGTCATGATCTCTTCGAAGCTGTTGGGACTGGGCATCTCCGCGTACGTGGCGTTGACAGCCCCCTTCTTCGTGATCGCCATAATCTCAGGTGCGCTAGTCGGTTTTCACGGGCTTCCTCGCTCGGTGTGGGCTGATCGCGACGCGGGACGGGCTACTCGCGCTGACTGGGTGGCGCTCGCCAACGGCCTTGTCCCGATCATGGCTGTCGTCATTGGGGCGGTGCTGCTCAAGCTGGACATCGCTCTCGTGCTTGGCGCGGTTGCTCTGCTCACCGCCGCCTACGCGCGCATTTCCGCGCGAATGGTGATCGAGTTCGCGAGGGAGGCAGTGGCGAGCAACGTCATCTTTCTGGTGGCGGGTGTCATGGGTTTCAAAGGCGTTCTCGAGTCTTCGGGAGCGCTCAATGAGTTGCCGGCCTTCTTTGAGGCAGCGGGGGTGCCGATGGTGCTGGTAGCGTTCCTAATGCCGTTCCTAGTGGGGTTCCTCACGGGCTACGCTCCGGCGTACGCCGGCCTTGCTTTGCCTGTGGTAGCAGGCCTCGGGGCCTCGGCGGCGGGCGTCGGTGCGATGGTTGGCGCTGCCGGCATCGAGCCTTCCATCGGTTACGCCCTCCTCGGCGTGGTGAGCGGCCAGGCAGGGGTCATGTTGTCCCCGGCGCATCTGTGTCTCACCCTAACCGTCGCGCATTTCAAGGCGGATTTCGGGAGGGTTTGCAAGCTTATAGCGGTGCCGGAAGCGGTCCTCGTGGGTGCCGCGGTTGTGCGGGCTATCGTGAGATAGCGCCGTGCCCAGGTCTCTCCGTGCGCTGAGCCGGCACGTTTGCGCCTTCCTGCGTTCGGGGCTGGTCGCGGGGCGCGGGGCGGTCTCGGGGACGCGGGAGCGGACTTGGAGCGGACTTTCGGAGCAAGCGGAACGTGTGTTGACCAACTGTATTGCGAACGTTGTGGTTGGACGGGTATAATGACATACGAGAAGCCCCGAAACCGGTGTTGAGCGAAGGGGAGTAGCTGGTTCGGGTAAAGTCAACAATCGGCCCTTTGGCCTGGCTTTACCAGCCTCCTGTAGGCTTGGCAAGACCTTCGCACCACTGCGATGGTGTGAGGGTCTTCTTGTCCAAGTAGGAAGGATCACGCGGTGAATCGGACGAAAGCGTGACACAAACCTATACCAGGTCGAAAGGAAATGAAGTATGACAGGAAGAGCAGCTGCTACACCCGTTGACAACGCGAACTCGCGACCGGCAACGAACGCCACGGAGGCGGCGTTGGCCTACCATGCCATGTCGGCCTCGGACGTCGCCGGCCTTCTCGGAACGGACCTCGCGACCGGACTTGCGCCAGATGAGGCGAAGACGCGCCTGGAGCGCTTCGGCCCAAACGAGCTCCGCGAGAAGCCCGGGCCGAGCGTGCTGGAGATGTTCCTCGCCCAGTTCAAAGAGCCACTCGTCTTGGTCCTCATCGCTGCCGCTGCCGTATCCATGGCGCTTCGCGAGGTCACCGAGGGCGTCGTCATCATGGCGATAGTCGTGCTCAACGCGGTCCTGGGGGTGACGCAGGAAAGCCGAGCCGAGAAGGCTCTCGCGGCTCTCAAGAAACTGGCGGCGCCTAACGCGAGGGTGCGCAGGGGAGGAGCCACCGTAAGCATACCCGCGCGAGAACTCGTGCCGGGGGATGTGGTCCTGATAGAGGCGGGGGACCACATCCCGGCTGACATGCGCGTCGTCGAGGCGGTTACCCTGAAGGTGGAAGAGGCGGCGCTCACAGGCGAGTCCGTGCCCGTGGAAAAGGTCGCCCATGCAGTGCTTCCGAGAAACGCATCCATCGGCGACCGTGTCAACATGCTTCACATGGCGACGATCTGCGTGTACGGCCGCGGCCGCGCGGTAGTGGTCGCAACCGGCATGAACACGCAGGTGGGACGCATCGCCGGCCTCATGGAGACGTCCATCGAGAAGAAGACCCCGCTACAGGAGCGTCTTGAAGAGCTGGGCAAGTGGCTGGGTGGAGCGGCCCTGGGCTTGTGCGCCGTCATGTTCATCGCCGGGCTCTTGCGGGGCATCCCTGCGTTTGAGATGTTCCTCACTGCCATCAGCCTTGCCGTTGCCGCTATTCCAGAGGGGCTACCCGCCATCGTCACCGTGGTGCTCGCCATTGGAGTGCAGCGAATGGCGCGCCACCGCGCCATCGTCCGCAAACTTCCCGCCGTGGAGACGTTGGGAAGCGCCACGGCCATATGCTCCGACAAGACCGGGACTCTCACGGAGAACCAGATGACGGTGGTGAGAGCGTACGTCGACGGACGGCTCCTGAACGTTACAGGCCAAGGCTACTCGCCGAAGGGCGAGTTCCAGGTGGCAGGCGGTCCGGCGCTCGGCGGGTCGGCGGTTTGCGACTCCATCGCGGCGTCTGACGAAGTCGCCGCTGGTACCGGTACTGCCGTGGGCGATGCGGGCGTCGGCCTGGAGGACCCGCACCTTGACATGCTGGTGCGAATCGCTTCGCTCTGCAACAACTCTGAGCTTCGCCGGGACTCTGAGTCCAGCGAGTGGTTCGTGACAGGCGACCCGACGGAAGGGGCTCTCGTTGTGGCGGCAAGGAAGGCCGGGTTCGGAGATGTCGAGGCGGAGCGGGCGCCAAGGGTGGCAGAGATTCCCTTTGATTCCGTCCGGAAGCGCATGACCACCGTGCATCGTGTCTCGTGGCCGCTTCCCCCCGCTTATGAGGAGTTGCGGGAAGGGAGCGAGGCCGAGCCCGATCCCGCGGGATCCACCAGTCTCCAGCTGAGCGAAGATGGCGCGTACGTTGCCCTGGTGAAGGGCGCCCCTGACTCGATTCTCGCGCGGTGTTCGTTCGTCTTCGAACGGGGAAGCGTGCGCCCGCTGGATGAAGGTGTGAGCCGTCGGATAATGAGCGTGAACAGCAGTATGGCCGCGGAAGCCCTCCGAGTGCTCGCGTTCGCGTACCGGGCCATGCCATTACTGCCGTCGCGCCTCGAGGCAGACGAAGTAGAGCGGGACCTGGTGTTCGTGGGTCTCATGGGAATGATGGACCCACCGAGGGCGGAGGTCCCCGCCGCGGTGAAAACGTGCCGTGAAGCTGGCATCGTGCCGATCATGATAACGGGCGACCACCGGGACACAGCGGTGGCGGTGGCGAAGGCCATCGGGCTGAGCCTGGGCTCGCGCCGGGACGCGGCGGGATACGAGGGCGCAGCGAGTGTCGGCCCGAGCGCTGGCGCGATCGGCGGAGACGACCATCGCAGTCTGCCGAAGATGGGCGATACGGCTGCGAACATCCTGGCTCGCCGCGGGGCAGAATCCAGATTCCCCGCAGCGCTCTCCGGAAGCGACCTAGACGCCATGAGCGACGAGGAGCTCGATGAAGCGGTCCGGAGCGTGTCCGTATATGCGCGGGTCTCCCCGGAGCACAAAGTCCGCATAGTTGAGGCGCTTCAGCGCCAGGGGCACGTCGCGGCCATGACGGGCGACGGGGTCAACGACGCCCCCGCGCTCAAGCGCGCAGACATAGGATGCGCCATGGGAATCACCGGCACCGACGTGGCGAAGGAAGCGGCGGACATGGTGCTCGCGGACGACAATTTCGCCACGATAGTGGAGGCGGTCCGCCAGGGAAGGACCATCTTCGATAACATAAGGCGGTCCATCGCCTACCTGGTCTCATGCAACATCGGAGAGATCGTGGCGGTGTTCACTGCCATAGTGTCCGGCAGT
Organism: Bacillota bacterium; assembly: GCA_024653485.1. NCBI lineage: Bacteria > Bacillati > Bacillota > Bacillota bacterium. Next base: position 173,374 of record JANLFY010000004.1, read on the forward strand.
TTCCGACCGCTCACGCCCATTCAGATCTTGTGGGTGAACCTCGTGACCGACAGCCTCCCGGCGCTCGCGCTGGGTGTTGAACCGCCGGATCCCCATGTAATGAAGCGTCCCCCTCGCAAGAGGGCGGAATCTGTTTTCGGCAGAGGAGGTGTCCTGCGTATAGGACTGTATGGCGCGTTCATCGGCGGCATCACTCTCCTAGCGTTCTGGCTGGGAATTCGCGAAGACACGGGCACTGGCCGTGACCCGATTCTCGCCGCGCGGACCATGGCCTTCGCCACGATGTCGCTCAGCCAGCTCTTCCATGCGTTCAACCTCCGCTCGACGCTTCAGTCCCTGTTCCGCCTTGGTCCGTTGGGCAACACGTACCTAGTGGGAGCCTGGATAGCGTCGGCAGCCTTGCAGTTAGCAGCGCTGATGGTGCCGGTCATGCGTCCCGTCTTCGATACGGTCGTGCTCACGCCGGGAGAGTGGGCGACTGTCTGGGCGCTTTCGATGTCGACGATCGCATTTGGGGAGACGCTGAAGGCGGTGGACAGGCTGAGGGCGAGGTCGCGCGCGCGGCGGTGAGAGAGGCACGCAGGAGGCAGGCGACGCGACTTCGTGAGCCGGGCGGGAGCGCTGGCTGCGGCCGCATCGGCATTCACTGCGGTGCGGGCGGAGTTGAGGTGGCCGGGTCCGGCTGCGGTGCGAGCCGCCGGGTGCGGGAGCCTGCGGTGGCGGTTGCCCGAGTGCAGGCGTGCTCTGGCGGACAGAAAGGAAATTGCAAATTTACTTGCATTTACTTTGGGGGCCGGATAGAATAGACTCAAGCCCAACTTGTTCAGGTTCTTCCGGTATACTCGAGGCCGGCCGCGGGCCAAGGGCGCAACCAGACCAGAGAAGAGCGCCGGGGTACAACGGGTCATCTGAGCAGGGGTGTCATTACCACAAAGCGAGGGGATTCATCCAGCATGGAATTCAAGGACAAGGTGTTGACGTGTCGCGACTGTGGCGCGGAGTTCATCTTTACCGCAGGTGAGCAAGAGTTCTACGCAGAGAAGGGGTTCGAGCACGAACCCGTGCGCTGCAAGGACTGCCGTGCGGCCCGGAAACGTCAGCGCAACGATGGCCCAAGGGAGATGTACACGGTCATATGTTCGTCCTGCGGCAAGGAAGCTCAGGTCCCGTTCAAACCTCGTGAAGACAGGCCGGTCTATTGCCGGGAGTGCTTCGAGGCGAACAAGGCTTACAGGGGTGCCTAGTTCGTGGTGACACGGACGGAACACTGGCGGGCGGAACACTGACGAAATAGAGGAGCCGGACGGCGTCGTCCGCGGCGTCCAAGTGACGCCGTCCGAAGAAGCTGGCGAGAGGCGCGGCCGTAAGGCCGCGCTTTTCCTGTGCAATGCCCGGTGCCACTGACCTAGTCCCGTGATCTCGATGAGGTCCCAGAGTAGGTCCCATGGGCAGGGGTTACCCCTGAGGCCGTGGACGCCGGTCGGTTAAGCCGCAATGCTCGGCCGGCAGGCGTCGTGACGTGTCGCGACCTCTTTGAGGACAAGGCTAGATCAGCCGAGAGCGGGACTCGTGCCGTGATGGAAGGGCGAAAACCTGTACTTGCTACGGGTAGTCGAGTGCAATATAATCGGACTAGAAACCAGGAGCCTTTAAGGAGGGTGCAGAGTAGACATGAAGAAGTCCGGCCTCTTACTCGTCATCGGCGTCGCCGTCATCGTGCTACTGGCCGTGGTCCTCGCCGTGAAGAAAGCACCGGAGCAATCGACGGTTACTGGGCCCGGGGCCCAGGCGGAACTCCCGGTACTCAAGGTAGGCTCTGACGTTGCGTTTCCACCCTTCGAGTGGCAGGATGAACAAACCGGGGAGTTCAAAGGCTTCGACATAGAGCTCATCCAGGCCATAGCGGAGCAGATGGGCATGAAGGCCGAAATCATCAATACAGCGTGGGACGGCATATTGCCGGGCCTCCTCAACGGCAACTACGACGTCGTCGTCTCGGCCATGACCATCACCGACGAGCGCGCCCAGAGCGTCAACTTCTCGGATCCATACTTCACGGCTGGCCAGGTCATAGTGGTGAGGAAAGACACGGAGGGGATCGATGAACCCTCCGACCTGAAGGGCAAGAAGGTTTCCGTCCAGATCAACACCACGGGCGATTTCGCCGCCTCGAAGATCGAGGGCGTTGCCGAAGTGAAGAGGTTCAACCTCGCACCCGACGCGTTCCTGGAGCTCAAGAACGGCGCGGTGGACGCATGCGTGATGGACATCGCGGTCGCGGCCGACGCCGTCAAGAACGACGATTCTCTGAGGATAGTGGGCGCTCCGTTCACGGTGGAGTACTACGGGATCGCCATGCGTAAAGACAGGGAAGACCTCCTCAAGAATATCAACAAGGCTCTGGCCACACTCAAGAGCACGGGGAAGTACGACGAGATCTACGCGAAGTATTTCGGTGAGTAATCAAGTATGGACAAGCCGGCTACGCCATCGAAAGACCGAAAGAAGGTAGCCGGCTGCCCGACGCGGGTCCGATGTGGGACCGAAATGAAGAGTACGCAAGAGGACCGATCGAAAGACGAAGGGTGATAAGGGATCACGGCGTGACACAGCTGCACGGCACCGTCCGGGTGAAGCAGCGGCTGCGTTACGCCTTGCTTTTTGTGGGCGCTGTGCTGTCAATGACCCGTTGCAACCGCCCATGCCCAGCCGGAAGGCGGCAGGCGCTCCCGACGCCACACAGGTGCGGCAGCGAAAATCGGGAGCAGAAGAGGCATCTGCTGGCTCCTCTAAAGAACCATGTTTGACCGGGCTGACGGTAGAGTATCCCCGGGATGTACAAGTCCGGGACGGGGCACTACTGAAACATTGGGCACCGGCACGCGAGGTCGCCCGAGAGGCAACGCAAGGCACAACAAGCGAGTGGGAGTGGAGAGAGTTGAACGCTGCCTTTTCATTTCTTTCAGGCATACTGCCCGGGTTCAGATGGGACGTGATCGAGAGGTCGCTTCCCTTTCTCCTGCTGGGGGCGTGGATGACCCTGCGCCTCACGACGATCTCCATTGCGATCGGAATCATCATTGGAACCTTCGTAGGCATAGCCAGGATATCCAAGACCAAGCTGGTTTCGTACCTCGCAGCAGTCTACGTGGACTTTCTGCGCGGAACCCCTCTTCTCGTACAGATCTTCATCATTTACATGGGGCTTCCGCAGGTGCTGGGGTTCCCTGTGCCGCCATACGTTGCCGCCGTCTCCGCAATGAGCATCAACAGCGGAGCCTATGTCGCTGAGATAGTGCGCGCGGGGATTCAGTCGATCCACCGCGGGCAGATGGAGGCCGCGAGGGCGCTCGGTATGACCTACGTGCAAGCCATGAGGCACGTGATTCTGCCTCAGGCGTTCAGGCGCATAGTCCCCCCGCTCGGGAACGAGTTCATTGCGCTTCTCAAGGACTCGTCTCTGGTATCCGTGATAGCCATGGAAGAACTTGTAAGAAAAGGCCAGATAGTCATAGGCCGAACTTTCCGGCCGTTCGAGATTTGGATGATGGTGGCGCTCATGTACCTAATGATGACCTTGACCATCTCACGGCTGGTGGCAGTCACTGAAAGGAAGCTCCACGTGCCGGGGTAACTCGTCGCAAGACGAGCCAGCCAGCTAGGGCTTGCGCGCGACGACCGAGGGCGCGGCGGGCTTGTCAGGCGCTGAGCGCTGAGGAGGAGCAAGGCCGGACGGGCTCGGCCGCAGACTCGAGGGACGTGACGCGAAAGGCTACAGAGCAGGATTTCCCTACGCAGGAGGGAATACTATACATGGAAGCCTTACGCTCACGAGCCGGAAAGGAGCTGGTCGAGATGGAGATCACCATCAAAGGCAAGAACATGGAAGTCACAAGAGCTCTCCGGGAGTACGCCGAGAAGAAGGTCGGCAAGATTCAGCGGTTCTTCGAAGGCGATATGGTGGATGCCCAGGTGACCATGGGCATTGAGAAAGGGCTTCACATCGTGGAGGTCACAATGCAGATAAACGGTCTGCTCCTCCGGGGCGAGGAGAAGACAGGTGACATGTACGCGTCAGTGGATGGGGCCGTTGACAAGATCGAAAGGCAGATCCGCAAGTACAAGACCCGCATCAACCGCCGCCTCCGTCAGATAGGGACGCACCTCGTGGAAGAAGCCTTCGTACCCGAAGGGCCTGGGACGGTGGAGGAAGCCGAGGACGAGGCTCGAATCGTCAGGACGAAGCGATTCGCGGTGAAACCCATGTCTGTCCAGGAAGCGGTGATGCAGATGGAGCTTCTAGGGCACGACTTCTACGTGTTCTCCAACGCCGAGACGGAGGAGGTAAACGTGGTCTACAGGCGCAAGGACGGGAACTACGGCCTGATAGAGCCGGAGTTTTGAGTCAGCGTCTCGCCTTCGAGCATGAGTGTTCAACTGGCGCGGCTTTCGCGGGCTTCGCGGGAGCCGCGTGTCACATAGCAATCTTCGGGAGTCGCTTGGAACGCCGCACGTCGGGGAGTGATGCGGTGGGCGCGGTCACGCTGGTCGTGTTCGAGGGAGGAGAACCGAGAAGCGAGGTGGAGGAGCTCGTTGTCGCCGTCAGGAAGGCCGTGGTCCTTGACAACCTCGCGAGGTTCGCGTGCCTGCCAGACCTCTCTGGAATCCTGCTATGCACTACCTATGAAGACCTTGCTTCCGCAGCAGCGCGCACGGGAGACAACATCAAAGTTGAGCTGGTGCCTTCGCGCGGCCGGTTTCATTTCGGGGAGCAGCTGGCCGCGGTCATCAGCAAGCATCGGCTGAAGGCCGTGCTCTATATGGGCGGCGCGTCGGGTTCCCTCCTCCAAGCTGAAGAGGTATCGGAAGTCGTAGGCGCTCTTGCGCGCGCTGAGACGCTAGTTGTGGCCAACAACGTTTTCTCCAGCGACATAGTGGGCTTCACGCCAGCGCACGCTGCGGTGCGCCTCGCCGCTGCGCTGCCGCCCTCCGACAACGCTCTTGCCATGGTGTTGTCGAGCGTGCTGCCGATCACGCGCATGAGTGAGACGGTGGGGACGACGTTTGACGTGGACACGCCGGCAGACGTGGCTGTGCTGAGCTTGCATCCGGCTGCGGGCTCGCACGTCAGGTCGGTCACAGGCGCGCTTGACCTGGAGCCTGCGCGAGGGCGCCTTCTATCGGCGCTTGATGCCCTTGCGACCCCTCTCGCGGAGATCGCCATCATGGGCCGGGTGAACCCCGATGCGGTTTCGTACGTCAATCGCCATCTCCAGTGCAGGACACGGGTGTTCTCGGAAGAACGGGGCATGAAGGCTCTCGGGAGACAACACAGCGGGCAGGTTGTGTCCCTGATCGGGTGCTTGGTCGAGCAGGTAGGGTTCGCCGCTCTCACGAAGGCGCTCGAGAGGGTAGCGACCGCGGCCTTCGTGGATTCCAGGGTCCTTTTCCATCACTTCGGCCTGAGACTCTCGGCGAACGACAGATTCAACTCCGACTTGCTGCGTCCTGGAGATATCGTAAACCATGTGGCACGAGAGTTTACAGGATGTGTTCTCGGCGCAAGGGTTCCGGTGGTGCTGGGAGGCCATTGCCTGGTGTCGGGCGGGTTGCGGGCGCTCGTGGACGCTGCTGTCCGGCGAGGAAGACAAAAAAGTGACCACTCCCCGGGGTCCAGGCAGGATTCCCATCTATGAGGTAGAATAGGTTAGGCGTTGGCATAAAGTTGAAAGCAAGGGAGCCTGTTCTATGGCACCCCAACGAGGGACGCGTCACGAACGCGGCGCTGAAGGCGTTCCGGAGCAGGCGGCCGCTCTCAAGGCGGCTATAAGTCAGATATCGGGTGTGGCATCAGTCAGCGTCAGCAGCGATCCTGAGGGCCGCGTGAGTGCCATCGACGTGCTTGTTGAGAAAGGAGTCCAGTCCCGGCGGATCGTTCGAGACGTGGAGTCTGCATGCGCAGCGCACCTAGGCCGCAGGTTGCCGTCAGAAGCTATCACCATTACCAGGGAGCGCGCCGGGGCCATGTATGGAAGACGTGCGGGCCTCAGACCAGGGCCTGCGGTCGGCCTGGCCTTGGGCGGAGCGGAGACGGGTGTCTGCAGCGCACCCGCGGGACACGGAGACGGCGTCCGGGATGACCGGGTGCCTGGGGCAGACGGTGCAGCTTACGCGGTCGTCGGAGGCGAACTCCCGACAAGCCCGGGCACTGAGGTGTCTGCGGTGAAGAAGTACAGGGTGGTGTCACGGTCCAGTACAGCTGCCGGACGCGCCGAAAGGCCGCCGCGTGGGGGCGGCGAGCGTGAGGGCGGTGAAGATGACGTCCGGCCTGACCCACGCATAGGCGTGAAACGGTTGGGGGTGAACGTGTACCCTGACCGGATACATGCCATGGTCGAGCTGTCATGCGGCTCCAAGACCTTCGTCGGTGAGGAGGACGACCTTCCGAACGAACAGAACAGGTTCAGAGTGCCCGCTGCTGCGGCGCTCAAGGCCCTCGACAAGGCGTTCGGAGGGCTCGTGAGCGTCTCGGTGGACGACATACAGGTATGTCGGCTGTCGGGAAGGAAGACCGCCGTGGTGCTTGCCACCATCGGCTCGCCATGGGGCGATGTGCCTTCTAGCGGTGCGTCTTACGTAACACGAAGTGAAGAGGAGGCGGTCATAAGGGCTCTCCTTCACGCCGTAAACAGGTGCGTGACTCTCACATACGGAGGAGAGGACTCCTACGAGGAAGACGCCGGGTAGCCCCCAATAGTGTCTCCTCGGGACAACGCACACGCGGCGAGAGAACTGAACATCGTCATCAGCCTTGGAACCCCCCGCCGGAGAACCGCCAACAGGCCGCTATCGTGGGTTACCGTAGTAACTCTAGGAGCGGCAAAGCGGCCTGGAACAACGCCTTGAGCGGAGAATAGGTCCCGATCCGAGTTCTCCGGGCCAGATCTAGCCCGGCATTTCACAAATGCGAATGGAGGCTGGAAGGCAGATGAAGAACATCGTGAAGGCGATCCTTGCACTTGTGGCGTTGGTTTTGGCGGGCGGCGGCACGTTCTGGTGGTAAGACGTACCAATTCACCGTGTGGGAGACGGGACTCGCGTCACGTGGGACGTCTGCTCATAGGGCGAAAGCAAGCGTGTATCAGGGGTGGTCATTCCAACTGCTAGATGCTCTGCTTTTCCGTGTTTGCAGTAGCAGATGGAGAAGGTGACCTCCTTTCTGGTACAACCACGACGGAGCTGCCCCCGGTGGGGGTTCCCAATAGGATGTTCTTCGAGGTGGGACACATTTTGCGTCAGGGCGTAGACCGCGCGACCGGTCAGCGGGGTCGCAGCAGCTTGCTCACCATATACATACTCGCTCTTGCAGGTATTGCTGTGATCGTGCTCCTGCTTGTGAGTTCATTCCTGCAAACCCCTTGGTGGCGTACCTTAGTGTTCTTTGGTGCCTTGTCCGTGGTTGCAGAGTGTTTTCCCGTGCCGCTTCCCCGAGGTGGCGCTGTATCAGTGAGCTTTGCGACCAACTTCGCCGCCATCCTCCTGTGCGGACCCGGAGCGGCATGGGTCGCGTCTCTCGACGGTCTGGCGAATGTTGTGCGACGACGAGCCAGCCCGGAGAGAGCCACGTTCAATGTTGCTCAGGTCATAGTGACTGTAGGTGCATCGGGGTTTGCCTACCAGTTTTCAGGCGGTCACATTGGCTTCCCTCAGCTGCCAGACGATGCTATGCCGATGCTGTTCAGTGCACTCACGTACTTCCTAGTGAACGCTTCGCTCGTCACCGGGGTTATCTCGGTTTCAGAAGGGACTCCCTTTCGCGTGACCTGGTCCGGCAACATATCTGGAGTACTAAGGAATTACCTTGCTCTTGCTCCGTTAGGTTTTCTTATCGGTGCAGCGTACCCATACATAGGTATGTTGGGCACGACGCTATTCTTCATCCCTCTTGTTCTCGCCCGCTACTCATTCCAAGAGTACATGAAGATGAAGGAGCTGTACGCCGGCACTGTTCGCGGGCTGGCGGCTGCTCTAGAGGCGAAAGACAAGTACACCCGCGGGCATTCAGACAGGGTGGCCGTTTACTCTGCCGCTATCGCTCGCCAGCTCCACATGGGCGAGAGCGAAGTCGAGAAGGTTGAGTACACAGGGCTGCTGCATGACATAGGAAAGATCGGCGTTCCCGACGAGCTCCTTTCCAAGTCAGGCCAGCTAAGGACGGACGAGTTCCAGACGATACAGCAACATCCGGTCACGGGCGCCAGGATCCTCTCCGAGATCAGCTTCCTGAGGGACGTGGCAGCAACGATACGTTGCCATCACGAGCGTCTCGACGGGCATGGTTACCCGAACGGCCTCACCGAGCGAGACATCCCTTTCCACGCCCGGATTCTTGCTGTGGCCGACGCCTACGACGCCATGACGTCGGACAGACCATACCGCCGCGGGTACCCTCCGGAGGAAGCCGTGAGGCGCCTGCTGGCGGGGTCAGGCAAGCAGTTCGATCCGGAGGTGGTCAGGGCCTTTGTCGAGCACCTCAAGAAGCAGAAGGTGGTAGACGATGCTGGTTGACACGGCTGTAGCTTCTTTGGTCGTCGGCAAGCTCCGGGGCGGGACGTTATCGAGTCTCGGGGGAGTTCCGTTCAAGAGAGTTGAGTGCATAGTAGCGTCGCTCGTCATCGAAACCGCCATCGTTGGTTTTGGGCTCCGTGGCACTTCCGTCGTGCGCGCCGTGGCGCCTTACGCGTTCTTTCTCGGCTACGTTCTGCTCCTTTACGCCATCTGGGAGAACCGCCGTATTCGCTGGATGCCGCTCATTGGGATAGGCGTGGCGTTGAACTTCCTGGTCATCCTTTGCAACGGTATGCGAATGCCCGTGTCCGCAGATATGTTGGACGCGGTGGGCATGGCGCGGCAGGTTGCCTCGATAGAGGCGGGGAACGTCCTTACGTACAGACTCATAGACTCAGGCACCCGCTTGTGGCAGCTCGGAGACGTCATCCCCATCGGCTGGCCGTATCCTATCCACCGAGTCATTAGCGTCGGCGACGTCCTCATGGCCGTCGGCGTATTCCTCCTCATTCAACATGCGATGCTGGCGAATGGAAGCCCGCGGACCCGGCTCGGCCGTCGAGCCGGCACACTGGGGCGAACCTGGCGCCGCAGCTGAATCCCATCATTGGCAGATCCCATCATTGGCAGAAAGTGCGTCTCCAGATCACCCGACTCTCGCCCATGGACTTCGTGGCCGCTTGTGGACGCTTGTGGCGGGACCGCCCGCCTGGCGTGAGGTTGCTGCACCGGCGCGTGGATGGTATAATTATCTCGCGCTCAGGGGACCTCGCTGCGCGAGCGGCGACGCCTCTGGCGTTAGCTTGTGCGGGTGCGAATGCCGTCAAGCGGGCGCCTCGCGGCAGCAAGGCGCCGGATGGACACTACACGCCTGCCGGGGGCGAAGATAGCGGCCTGCCGCTCTGACGAGCCGTTCCAAAGGACGCCGCCGCTTCGCGCGACGGTGGGGTTCCGAGAAGCCGCCTCCAAGAGGGCGGCCCACGAATGCACCCACGAACGCGTTGGACAGGACCGGCTAAGCGTTGAGGCACCGGACCCTGAGGCGTTGCAGCGCATTTCGCTGGACATTACGACTTGACGGGTATGTGGGCTGGATTGAAAGAAGGGAAGACTGGTGCTCGGCTTCCTCAAGAAGGCACTTGATTTCAACGAGAGAGAGCTTCGCAGGCTGCGGGACATGGCCGCGGCGGTGACCGCTCTCGGCCCAGAGATCTCGAGGCTGTCCGACGAGGAATTGGCCTCGAAGACGGTGGAGTTTAGATCGCGGCTCGCGAACGGGGAGTCTCTGGACGAAATCCTCCAGGAAGCGTTCGCCGTTGTCCGTGAAGCGTCGGTGAGAGTCCTCGGGCAGCGCCATTTCGACGAGCAGGTCATGGGCGGGATCGTGCTCCATGAGGGCAGGATCGCCGAAATGAAGACCGGCGAGGGCAAGACCCTGGCGGCGACGCTGCCCGCTTATCTCAACGCCCTCTCTGGGGAGGGCGTTCATGTCGTGACCGTCAACGACTACCTCGCGCGCCGCGACGCGGAGTGGATGGGGACTATCCACAAGTTCCTCGGGCTCACCGTGGGTGTCATCGTCCACGGGTTGGACTACGCACAGAGGAAGGCCGCGTACGCGGCTGACATCACTTACGGGACGAACAACGAGTTCGGGTTCGACTATCTAAGGGACAACATGGTCGCTTCAGAGGACGAGATGGTCCAGCGAGAGCTGAACTACGCCATCGTCGACGAGGTCGACAGCATCCTCATAGACGAGGCGAGAACGCCCCTCATCATCTCAGGCCAGGCTGAGGAGTCCACGGACCTTTACTATCAGTTCGCGAGGCTTGTGCCGAGGCTGAGACGAGAAGAGGACTACACCGTGGACGAGAAGGCCCGCACCGTGGCGCTAACCGAAGAAGGTGTGGCGAGGGTCGAGAGGATGCTCGGCATAGACAATCTGTACGACGACTCCAACATGGAGCTCGCGCATCATCTGAACCAGGCGCTGCGTGCCCATGCCCTGATGCACAGGGACAGGGACTACGTGGTAAAGGACGGCCAAGTCATCATAGTCGATGAGTTCACCGGACGCCTCATGTTCGGGAGGCGGTACAGCGACGGCCTGCATCAGGCCATAGAGGCAAAGGAAGGTGTGAAGGTCGAGCGGGAGAGCCAGACTCTGGCGACAATCACGTTCCAGAACTACTTCCGTATGTACCGGAAGCTAGCAGGCATGACGGGCACCGCGGCGACGGAGGAAGAGGAGTTCCGGAAGATATACGGGCTTGACGTGGTGGTGGTCCCGACGCACCTCCCGATGATTCGGGTCGACCATCCCGACGTGGTCTACAAGACTGAGCGCGCGAAGTTCAACGCGGTCGTCGAGGAGATCGAAAGGCTCCACGAAAAGGGGCAGCCCGTGTTGGTGGGCACCATCTCCATCGAGAAGTCGGAGAGACTCAGCGAGATGCTCAGACGACGCGGCATTCCGCACCAGGTGCTGAACGCGAAACACCACGAGCGTGAGGCGGAGATCGTGGCGCAGGCCGGGCGCTTGGGGACGGTTACCATAGCCACTAACATGGCCGGGCGTGGAACAGACATCGTGCTGGGCGGCAACCCAGAGTATATCGCCAAGCAGAAGCTGCGTGCCCGTGGTTACGCCAGCGAGGTGGTGGCTGAGGCGGCGGAGAGGTTTCCCACGAAGGATCCCGAGGTTCTCAAGGCCCGGGAGGAGTTCAGCGAGTACCTCGAGGAGGCGAGGGCAGCTTGCGCAGGGGAGCATGAAAAAGTAGTCGAACTGGGCGGGCTGTTCATCATCGGAACGGAGCGCCACGAGAGTAGACGCATAGACAACCAGCTCCGCGGTCGTTCCGGGCGCCAGGGTGACCCGGGAGCGTCCCGGTTCTATGTGTCGCTCGAGGATGACCTCATGAGGCTCTTCGGCGGGGAGTTCATAACGAACATCATGAACAGGCTCGGGTGGGATGAAAACACCCCGATCGAACACCCGCGCCTGTCGAAGGCGATCGAGACCGCTCAGAAGCGTGTGGAGGCGCGCAACTTCGACATCCGTAAGCAGGTCCTCGAGTACGATGACGTCATGAACAAGCAGCGTGAGGTCATCTACCGCGACAGGCGCATGATCTTGCGCGGCGAGGATCTAAGGGGCAGAATCATGCAGATGATCTCCCAGGTTGCCAAGGGCATTCTTGACACGTACGCGAACGAGAAGGTGTTCCAGGAGGAATGGGATCTCGACGGGCTCGCGGACCGTGTGAACAGGACCTTCGCACCGGGGGCGTCGCTCGTCACGAGAGCGGAACTGGCCGGTTTGCGCCGTCCGGAGCTAGAGGAGCGCATCGTGGGGGCTGCCCGAAAAGCATACGAGGAGCGGGAGACCCTCATCGGGCCGGAGCGCATGAGGGCTCTCGAAAAGCTCGTTATGCTGAGGATAATTGATTCGAAGTGGATGGATCACCTGCAGGCTATGGACGACCTGCGGGAAGGAATAGGACTTCGGGCGTACGGTCAGCACAACCCGTTGCAAGAATACCAGATCGAGGGCTGGCAGATGTTCGAGGCGCTCAAGGAGAGCATTCAAGAGGACATCGTGACGTGGATGTTCCGCGTGGGCGTCGAGAGCGGCGACAAGCAGCCCAAGGCGCGTCGGTACCACATTTCGATGAGCGGTGGCGGCCAGCAGGACGAGGAACGACCGCGGGTGGAGCAGCGGCGCGTGAAGAAGGTCGGGAGGAACGACCCATGCCCGTGCGGAAGTGGAAAGAAGTACAAGAAATGCTGCGGAAGGAGTGCCTGATGACATGCTGAGTGAGTTGAAACCCGCTCTGGAAGATCTCGTTTCCAGGGTCGAAGAGATGAGGGTGTATCTTTGACGTCGAAGCGAAGAAGGCCAAGCTCGCTGAGCTTGAACAGCGAGTGAGCAGCCCGGGCTTCTGGGACGACAGGGAGGCCGCGCAGAGAGTCCTTCAACAGGTGAGCCAGATCAAGGGCGACGTCGAGCGTTGGGAGAAGGCCCGCGCCGACTCTGAGGACCTCATGGTCCTCCTTGAGCTGGGGTTGGAGGAAGGCGATGAGTCGGTCGAGAAAGAGGTTCGCCAGGGTATGAAAGCTCTTGCGAAGGCTGTGACTGGCCTTGAGCTTTCGCATCTGCTCGGCGGGGAGTACGACCGGGCCAACGCCATCGTGTCCATTCATCCCGGAGCGGGAGGCACGGAATCCCAGGACTGGGCGGAGATGCTCCTAAGGATGTACCTGAGGTGGGCGGAACGGCGGGGATACAAGGCAGAGATCACCGACGTCCTGCCGGGCGAGGAAGCGGGCCTCAAGAGCGCCACTGTCCTCGTGAGCGGCGAGCACGCGTACGGATACCTCAAGGCTGAAAAGGGAATCCACCGCCTCGTTAGGATATCGCCGTTTGACGCCAACGCCAGGCGCCACACGTCGTTCGCGTCGGTTGATGTGATCCCTGAAGTACCGGAGGACGTGGACGTTGAGATAAGGCCGGAGGATCTCAAGATCGACACGTACCGGTCTGGAGGGGCCGGCGGCCAGTATGTCAACAAGACCGAGTCCGCCGTGAGGATAACCCACATCCCCACCGGCATCATAGTGGCCTGTCAGAATGAACGTTCCCAGTATCAGAACCGGGAAGTCGCCATGAGGATCCTGAAGGCTCGTCTGTTCGAGCACTACAAGGCGGAACAGGAGAAGAAGATAGGCGAGCTCCGTGGTGAGCAGAAAGAAATAGCTTGGGGCAATCAGATCAGATCATACGTGTTCCAACCTTACACGATGGTGAAGGACCATCGGACCGGCCTCGAGACCGGTAACGTCCAGGCGGTGATGGACGGCGAGATAGACGAGTTCATCGAGGCCTACCTCAGGGCAAGCGCCAGAGCGTCGGCCTAGTCCTGCCTACGTACCCGAGTGGGGCGCGCGTCGGGTGATGCGCGTAGGGTGAATAGAGGGATGCCATGAAGTACGCTGCGGCGCTGGCTGGCCTTGTGATAATCTGCCTTTTCCTGGTCGGCGAGGTGACGATCCCAGGGGTCGTGAGCACTAGGCTGGAGAGAGCGATAGCGGCGAGCGTGGACGGGATCGAGTCCGTCCACGTTCACGTGAGGACCTTTCCCGCCCTTGCGCTCGCCGCCGGTAAGATACACTCGCTCCGGCTTGACGCGAGAAACATGGTCGTGGACGGGCTGCGGGTGCGGCGCTTGTTCATCGACGCGCGCAATGCGGAGGTAGACGTGAGCTCCGTGCTAGGTGGTGGCAAGCTCGTCGTACGACGCGTTGGCCGTAGTGACGTAACGGTCGTGCTGGCTGAAGACGACCTCAACTCGTACTTTCACTCGCGCGACGGGATCTTGAGATTCCTCACGGTGAGGCTCCGACGGGACTTCGCCACAGTCTCGGGCAGCGCAAGCGTCTTAGGTGCAAAGGTGGAGTTCGCGCTGGAGGGTAGGTTCGTAGTGAGCGGCGACACACGCCTCGCGTACGTCGTCGACCGCGTCACGGTCGGACGAACGGTGGTTCCAGATGTCATCAAGGACGGGTTATTGAGGAGTGTGGACTTGTCAGTGGACGTGTCCGGCCTGCCCGTCCCCGTTGCGCTGAAGGACGTGAACGTTCAAGATGGAGTCGCCTACATCTTCGGAAGCGCGTGTTCGGGCGAGTGACAGGAAGGCGCACTGATCGAGAGCCGACCCCTTTGGCACGTCCGGCCGCGCGGAGAAGGGGATGAGGTACCCGTCGGGGATGCCGGACTTCACCGGACAGAGGGTTGGGTTGGGTCGGGTGGGGCTGAGCTTCGGAGTGGGGCTCGGGAGAGCGGCCGCCGGTTGATCGGGAATGTGGGGTGGAGGTTCGATGGCAGGATCATGGAGAGCGAGGAAGCTTTGGGTGTGGACGCTGATAGCCGCTGCGCTGGCGTCAGCGTACATCGCGGCCGGGCGGGTTTCCCTGGAACGCTCCAACCGCCAGGTGGACTTGGTGTTGGACTATGATGCTGCCATTGAGCTCTGCCGCATGGCCGGGTACCCCTTGGACGCTTTCCTGAGGAGAGCGAGGACGGCGGGGCTCACGTCAGTGGCCCTGAATGAGCTCACCGTGGGCGATCTCATAGAAACGGGCAAGGTGCGGGGCTTCACGGGTAGGCAGATACTGGACTACGACAAGCTGGCCCCAACGACCGATCCGGTACTTAGACGAATGATAGACGAGGGACGCTTGTTCGGAGGCAACACGTACCTTCTCCCTCGCGACGCATCAACGTATGGCGAGATCGCCCCGCTGATCAGCGTGCGGCTCTCGGGCGAGCGGGTGTCAGTGTTCGACTCTCCGCGACTCGGGCGGTTTATCGAGACCGCAAAGGGGCTCAAGGAAGTCGAGGAAGTGAACCTTGGTCTTGACCCTGAGGAGATCCGCGAAGCCAAGGCCGCCGATCTCCGCGTCGTGGCGAGGTTTAGGAACTACACGGCCGTAACCCCAGAGAAGATGGAGTTCTTCTTGGGAAGGCTGGCGGAGATCGATGGGGTCAGACTGGTTATCTTCGAAGGGCAAGACGTGCTCGGTTACCCGGACCACATCCGTGAGGCGGCGAACGTTCTCGGTTCTCACGGGCTTCTGTTCGGCCACGTGGAGTTCGCGGCCCAACAGGGTGACACCGCCCTCGCCAAGTTCATGGGGCCTGAGGTCGTGCGCGTCCACAGCATAACTGAGCGTGAGATGAACAAGATTCAGGTTCAGACGGCGGTGGATAGGTTTGTGCGCGCCGCTCGCGAGCGGAATATCAGAGTCATGTACATCCGTCCGTTTCCCGCGAAGGCCGGGGAGGGGCTCGCGGCGGTGAACCACAACCTCGAATACATCGAGGCGATAGCGCGCGGGATCTCAGCTTCCGGCTTCACTCTCGGAGAAGCTAGCCCGTTCGAATGGTACAGTCCCGCCAGAGTGCTGCTCGTTCTGGTGGCCGCAGGCATTCTAGCAGGAGGATTCATGCTCCTGGACATGGTCGCATACGTCCCTCCCGTCGTAGAGCTAGGACTGTTCGTCCTCGGGCTCATCGCGTATGGCGGCTTCGTTGCCACTCGATTCGCTACCATCTTCCGCCAGCTTGCGGCTTTGGGTGCTGCCATCGTGTTCCCTGCGCTGGCTGTGGGCATCATCCTGACGAGGTCCCGCCGTGCGCGAAGCGCCCGCTGGGGCGAAGGCGCCTGGCTACGCGACGCCTACGTGCTGTGGCTCGAGGCTTCGGCAGTATCAGTGCTGGGTGGCATGCTCCTCGCCGCCACTCTGTCCAGCACGAGCTTCATGCTGCATCTCGACCAATTCGCAGGTGTGAAGGTCGCGCACGTCGTTCCGTTGATGGTAGTGGCATCTCTGTATTGGATGTACCACGTTGTGCAGAGCAGGGCAGGCAGAAGCCTTGTGGCGGCGGCGGGCGAGTTGCTATCGGAGCCCATCCGAGTCTGGCACGTGGTCGCGCTGGCCGCGACCGGCATGGCGGGACTCGTGTATATCATGCGGACCGGAAACGTCTACTTGGGGATGCCCGTCCCGTTCTTCGACGAAGGGATGAGGGTGTTCCTCGAGAGAGCACTAGTCTTTCGCCCGAGGACCAAAGAGTTCCTCATCGGTCACCCCGCGATGATTCTGGCGGCTTTGGCTTTCGTGCGAGGCGACAGGCGGTCAGTGCTGCCGCTGGCCCTTCTCGGGTGTATAGGTCAGATCTCCATGGTGAACACGTTCTCTCACCTGCATACTCCGCTCTTGGCGACCGCCCTGAGAACGGTGTATGGGCTCGTTGTGGGCGCGATCGTCGGTGTGGTCGGCTACGGTCTGTACTCCGCCTACGTGAGGCTTGCAGCACGCGGGGGCGTCGGGTTTGGAGAGTCCCGGCGAGACACTGACGTAGGAGGAGGGGAGAGACTAGAAGGATGAGGTTCGTAGTCTCGGGGTACTTCGGATTCGGGAACACGGGCGACGAAGCCATGTTGGCTGCAATGGTCCAGCACCTCAGGGACGTAGACCCGGACGCCGCCATAGTCGCCCTTTCGAATCACCCCGAATTGACGATGCAGACACACGGGATTCCCGCGATTGGCAGGACAGCCCTGCGTCAGATCATCCGCGAGGTTGCTGCGGCCGACCTTGTCATCAGTGGGAGCGGCAGCCTCCTGCAGGACGTCACGAGTTTCAGATCGCTCGCGTATTACCTAGGGCTTGTCGCTCTGGCTAGACTCATGGGGACGCCAGTGTTCTTCTATTCCCAGGGTGTGGGGCCGCTGAGGCGCGCATGGAGTCGATGGCTCGTGAGGCTCGTGGCGAACGGGGCCACTGCTATCACGGTGAGGGATGAGCCGTCCCGCCGGCTCCTCGAAGCGATCGGAGTAAGGCGCCCACCCGTCCAGGTGACCGCGGACCCGGTGTTCGGTATGGAGCTTTCGCCGTCCGTGCGCAGCGGTGAGGATATGCTGGCTTCCGAGGGCGTTCCGGTGTCCGCGAACGCGCCTCTCGTGGTAGTGTCCGTGAGACCTTGGAAAGCCGGGACTGGGTGGCTCGAAGCCATCGCGCGAGCAGCGGACGAAGCAGAACGGTCCCTTGGGGCGGCCGTAGTGTTCACGCCGTTTCACAAGCCCGGCGACGTGGTCGCGAGCAGGGCGGTGGCTGAACTCATGCGCGGGAGGTCCTACGTCTTGAAAGGAGACTATTCTCCCCAAGAGATGATGTCGCTGATCGACCGCGCTGACCTGGTGATAGGCATGAGATATCATGCGCTGGTGTTCGCGGCGGCGCGTGCCAAGCCCTTCGTGGCCGTGTCGTATGACCCCAAGATCGATGGCTTGCTTGAAATGTTGGGCGAGGAGCCGGGGATCACGACGGCCTCTCGGGGCGAGCAGGAAGTGGATGAGGAAGCCCTTGTCCGCAAGGTGACGGACGTCTGGGAGAGGCGCGACAGCATCAGGGAGGCGCTCAAGGCGATACGACCCGCGCTAGCGGAGGCCGCGAAGAGAGCTGCTTTCCTTGCAGCCGAGACCGCCCGCACCGGCAGGCAAGGGAGTGCAGGGGTGATAGGGTGAGCGAGACGGGATTCGTGGAGGTCTTGGGCCTTCGCGTGCACAGGGTCGACATGGAGGGAGCGGTCCGAAAGGTGCGCCAGATGCTTGGTGCGAACGACCGAGCGTACCAGGTCGTGACGCTGAACTCCGAGATGGCGATGATGGCCCAGAAGGACGAGGACCTTGCTTCAGTAATCAACGGCGCGGACCTGGTCGTGCCCGACGGGGCAGGCGTAGTCTGGGCCTCGCGGGTGCTAGGCACCCCTCTCCGCGAGCGGGTGGCCGGGTTCGACCTCATGCTCGAACTCATCAGATGCGCGGCCTCGGAGGGGTGGCCGGTGTTTCTGCTCGGAGCAGCGCCCGGCGTCGCGGACGACGCGCGAGCTGTGCTGGCCGGACGCGCGCCGGGGGTGAGGGTGGTCGGGACTCATCACGGCTTCTTCGAAGAGCGAGACGAGAGGAGCGTAGTGGACGGGATAGCCGCGAGCGGCGCGAGGCTCGTTTTCGTTGCGATGGGTGCGCCCCGCCAGGACAGATGGATCGCCCGTAACAAGGAACGTCTGCCGCCGTCGGTGTGTATCGGGGTCGGCGGAAGCTTCGATGTCCTGGCAGGCCGCTCTTCGCGCGCGCCGAAGTGGATCGGGGAAATGGGTCTAGAGTGGCTGTATCGCCTGGCCCACGAGCCCAAGAGGTTTCCGAGGATGCTGGCTCTACCGAGATTCATGGCCAAGGTTCTCTCGATGGCACTTGCGAAGAGACTCCTGCGTGGCGACCCACGGGGCAACCTCTAAAACGGCTAGATAAGGAGTGACGAACGTGCTCGGTAACGACCTACATCGTTGTCAGTCGTCCATTCTCACGGACGACGACGTCCGAATGCTGCAGGAAAAGGCGAAGCGAGTGAGGGTTCATGTGTTGAGGGCGACCGCTGAAGCGGGATCTGGCCATCCCGGCGGATCGCTGTCGTCCGCAGATATCCTAGCGACGCTCTACTTCAAAGTCATGAGGATCGATCCCAACGATCCCGGCTGGCCCGACAGGGACAGGTTCGTGCTGTCCAAGGGACACGCAGCGCCTGCGCTCTATGCGGTTCTGGCAGAGGCGGGTTTCTTTCCCGTTGAGGAGCTCCTCACGCTGCGACGCTTCGGCAGCAGGCTCCAGGGGCATCCGAGCATGAAGCACACGCCTGGCGTGGATATGTCCACAGGCTCGCTCGGGCAGGGTCTCTCAACGGCGAACGGGATGGCCTTGGCGGCCAGGCTCGACGGACGTCCGACGAGGGTGTACGTCCTGCTAGGCGACGGCGAACTTGAGGAGGGTCAGGTTTGGGAGGCAGCGATGACCTCGGTCCACCGGAGGCTGGACAACCTCATGGCGTTCGTGGACTGTAACGGCCTTCAGATAGACGGTCCCGTGACAGACGTCAAGTCGATGGAGAACGTCGCCGCCAGATGGAGGTCTTTCGGATGGCACGTGGTGGAGATAGACGGGCACGATGTGAGTGCCGTCTTCAGCGCGTGCGAGGAGGCGAAAGCGACGAAGGGCAGGCCCACGGTTGCGGTGGCGCGGACTGTGAAGGGCAAGGGCGTCCCGTTCATGGAGAATGCAGTGGACTGGCACGGGAAGGCCCCTTCTCGCGAGGAGGCGCAGGAGGCCATCCGCTGGATCGAGCGGGGAAAGCAGGACTGAACGAACACAGAACTTCGTGAAACAGACCCGTGAGGAAATGGAGGCTGAACGGCATGGCGGATATGCCGAAGAAGGTGGCGACGCGCGCGGCGTACGGCAAAGCCCTTGTGAAGCTGGGGGAAGTGAACCCAGATGTGGTGGTTCTCGATGCCGACCTCGCGAAATCAACGAAAACCGACGAGTTTGCCGCGAGGTTCCCTGGAAGGTTCTTCGACATGGGAATAGCCGAGGCAGACATGATGGGGACGGCTGCGGGCTTGGCTGCGGCGGGAAAGATCCCCTTTGCCAGCACGTTCGCGGTGTTCGCGGCGGGCCGCGCCTTCGACCAGGTGAGGCAGGTCATAGGATATACCGGGCTCAACGTCAAGATATGCGCTACCCACGGAGGGATAACGGTGGGCGAGGACGGCGCCTCCCACCAGTCTGTGGAAGATATCGCTCTAATGAGGGCGATCCCGGGAATGACCGTCATCGTCCCCGCGGACGCCGTGGAGACGGAAAAGGCGGTGTTCGCCGCGGCACGCCACAAGGGGCCGGTTTACATAAGGCTTGGGAGGAGCGGCGTGCCGGTCATCTTCGATGAAGGATACTCGTTCGAGATCGGACGGGCGGCGGTGCTGAGGGAAGGCGGCGACGTCACGTTCATAGCGTGCGGTGCCTTGGTGTCATCGTGTCTCGAGGCCGCCTCACGCCTCGCCACGGAAAGCGGCGTCTCGGCGAGGGTTCTGAACATGGCCACCATAAAGCCCGCCGATTGCGACGCCGTGATAGCCGCTGCCCGCGACACAGGTGCCATCGTGACCGCCGAGGAGCATAGCGTTATAGGGGGGCTCGGGAGCGCGGTGTGCGAGATCACAGCGGAAGGATGCCCCGTGCCTGTGGAAAGGGTCGGCATACGCGATGTGTTTGGCCAGTCAGGGACGGCGGAGGAGCTTCTCGAGGCTTACGGACTCCTTGCCGAGGACATTGTCAAAGCGGCCTTGAGAGCTATCCAGAGAAAGCACCGGACGGGCCGTGAGACGGACCTCAGGAGGTGATGGCGGTGAGCGGGGTGTCGCGGTTGGCAGGGACTCTGGCTGGGCGGGTCTGTGTGACCGTGGCAGCCTGCGTGCTCTTGGCGCTTTCTGTCGGTGGGTGTGGGAGACCGAAGAGCGCCGGGACGACTCTAAGGGTCGCGATGTGGGGAGAGCCAGAGGAGCAGCGTAGGGTCGAGGAGGCGTCAAGGGCCTTCGAGGCCGCGAATGCCGGCGTGCGGGTGCAACTGGAGATCGCTCCTGGCACGCACATAGCCGGGGGGGTTACCGCCTACGAGCAGAAGCTCATCGTTCTCATCGCCGCCAGGAACGCTCCCGACGTCATGTACCTGCCCAGGGAGAGATACGAGTTCTACGCGGAAAAGGGCGCGCTCGTGAACCTCGAACCCTTTATCGAGAGAAACGACGACTCAAGGAGGCTTCCCCCCGGATCGCTTGAGGGGATGCGCGTCGGCGGAGGGATATACGGCCTGGCAAGAGACTCGGGAACGGTCTTGGCAGTCAGCGCCCAGACAAGACACCCCGAAGCAGCTTGGGAGCTGCTTCTGAGCATCGCTGGAGCCGACCGGCGGTAGCTGGCGCCGCCTTCCGGTCTCTCGAGTATGGCGTCGCGACTGTGCCTGGGCCTTGCATGGAAGATACTTCTTGAGGGAGTGAGGAGGTTTTTCCCGAGGCATATCGAAGTATGCCTGGTAAGCTCGATCCTCTAGGGATTTCGGGAAGTGATGCTCTTGATCCGCCTCTACAACGTGTCGAAGGTGTACCCGAACGGGGCAGTGGGGCTCCTAAACGCAGACACGTTCATCAGGCAGGGCGAGTTCGTGTTTCTCGTTGGACCGAGTGGTGCGGGGAAGACAACTTTCATGAGCCTCCTCACCCGACAGGTGCTTCCCACACAAGGCCAGGTCATCGTGGATGGCAGGAACGTGGTGCGCATGCGGCCCTCGGAGGTCCCCTACCTCCGCCGTGCCGTAAGGATGATCTTCCAGGACTATAAGCTGCTTCCGAACAAGACGGCATACGAGAACGTTGCCTTCGCGCTCCGCGTGACCGAGGCGAGCCCGCGGCACGTTCGCGCACGGGTGATGGAGTCCTTGGAGCTTGTGGGAATCGCGTCCAAGGCCGGAGCATATCCAGACGAGCTGTCCGGCGGGGAACAGCAGCGCGTGTCCATAGCCCGCGCCATTGTGGGTGACCCGACGGTTCTACTGGCCGATGAGCCCACCGGCAACCTAGACCTCGACACGTCTTGGGGAATCATGGAGGTGCTCTTGAGGATCAACAAGAGGGGTACCACGGTCATCATGGCAACACACAACGAATCGATCGTGGATGGAATGATGCGCAGGGTCATCGAACTGGATGGCGGCAAGATCGTCAGGGATGACGAGAGGGGAGCGTACAGGCGTGAGGCTGACCACGGCATGGTACTTCCTGGCTGAGGGCTGGCGCTCGGCCAGGCGCAACGTCAGCCTCATATCCTTGGGAACGGTCGCTGCGTCTTTGTTCGTCCTGGGAGTGCTAGGGCTCGTTCTGATGAACCTCAACTATGTGTCCCAGCTGCTCCAGGCCAGGATAGAGGTCAGGGTGTTCCTGGAGGACGGCCTCTCACCTGAAGGTGTTGCCGCCATGAAGGAACAGATTCTGGCCACGGACGGCGTGGCGCGCGTGGCGTTCGTGAGCAAGGAGGAGGGCTTGCGAAGGCTTCGGAGCCAACTCGGAGAGCGGGCAGACCTCCTCGAGGTCGTCGGTGAGAACCCGCTTCCAGACGCGTTCGACGTGAGGGTTGACGATCCTCAGCACACCGCGGAAGTGGCGGCGAGGATAGCGCGGATACCGGGCGTGCTCAGCGTGAACTACGGCAAGGGGTTCACCGAGAAGCTCCTCGCCACGACGCGCCTGGTCGGCGTGGCAGGGGCGGGCGTCGCCGTCTTGTTCGCGGCAGCCGTGGTGTTCATCGTCGGGAATACCGTCAGGCTCACAGTCATCTCACGCGCTCGCGAGATAGAGGTCATGAAACTCGTGGGCGCTACGGACTGGTTCATAAGGTGGCCTTTCCTGGTCGAAGGCATGGTAGTGGGGCTTGTGGGAGCCGCAACGTCGGGGCTGCTCCTGTTTGTTTGCTATAACTTCGCAGTACGGTATGTGGCGGGGCTGGCACCCTTCATTCCCCTCATCACATCCTCCGAGCCGGTGGCAGCATTGTGTGTTGCGTTGCTCTTTGCCGGCGTGCTCATGGGGGCCGTGGCCGGCGGCGTCTTCGTGAAGAGATACTTACGCGTCTGACGGATCCGCAGGAACAGGAAAGGCAGAGCTTCCGACGGGACTGGCGCCGGCGCCAGGACGAGGCCTTGATAGTCGGGGGTGCCGCGGTGAAAACCAGGATGAAGTCCACTCACGTTCTCATGATGGCTGTGCTTCTCGCGACCGTCATGGCGCTGTGTTCCCTCGCATCTGGGCAGTCCTCATCCGAGCTACTGCGCAAGCGCGACGAGCTCGGTGACATAAACGACCAGATGCAAGAGGCGAAGAAGCAGCTCCTAACTGTACAGCAGAAGGAGAAGGGCGTCCTCGCGGAGATCCACAAGGCCGAGATGGAGCTGGAAAGAACCAGGGCTCGCCTGAACTCGCTCGCGAACCGGGCGAAGCAACTGACGCAAGGCGTTGCCCAGGCTGAGCGGGAGCTGGCCGCCGCCGAGGACGACCTCGCCGGGGCGCAAAAGCGTCTTGACCGGACGCTCTCGCGGCTGCGGGCGAGGCTTAGAGCCATGTACATCTCAGGCCCCGCGGACTACCTCGAGGTGCTGTTCTTGTCCACCGACTTCGCCGACTTCGTGAGCAGGTTCGAGTACGTAGAGATCCTTGCAAGATACGACGCCCAATGCTTGGACGAGGCCAAGGCCGAGGTGGCCGTCATCGAGGCTAAGATGGCCGAGGTCTCAAACAAGAAAGCCAAGCTCCAGCAAGAACGCGACAACTTAGCGCGCGTGCAAGAGCAAGTAAAGGTCCAGGAGGCAAAGCTCGCGGCGAAGGTGCGGGAGAGAGAGGCGCTTCTCTCCAGGATCCAGAGCGAGCGTGCCCGGTACGAGCAGGCGCTCGACGAGCTCGAAGAGATGAGCCGCGAGCTGGAGAAGGCCATTCGGGATTTGCAGGCGCGTGAGGCGAAAGCCGGGAGGGCCTTGCCGAGATGGACCGGGAAGTTCGTCATGCCCGTGAGCGGCAGGATATCCTCTGATTTCGGAATGAGGTTCCATCCCATACTCAAGAAGTCACGCTTCCACTCCGGCATAGACATCGCCGTGCCTACCGGCACACCGGTCCGTGCGGCTGCCGACGGCGTGGTGATATACAGCGGATGGGTCAGTGGTTACGGATACACGGTGATCATCGATCACGGTGGAGGGCTGTCAACTCTCTACGGCCACAATTCATCCCTGCTTGTGAAGGGCGGCCAGTCGGTGCTCCAGGGAGACAGGATAGCCAAGTCGGGCAGCACAGGCTTGTCTACGGGGCCGCACGTTCATTTCGAGGTAAGGGATGACGGCACCCCGGTGAACCCCTGGCAGTGGTTGAAATGACGTGGACGAGACGCGAATAAGGCGCGAGGAGAACGGCCAAGAGGACTTGCGTGCATGCTTGCGGCAGGCCGATGTGGGACGACCGATGGCGGAAGGCGGAGCGAGGAGCCGGCTGCGCAGGGTAGTCGGATGACGGCCGGGGAGCTCGGTACACGGGCTAGGATGAGGCCATTCCGGAGCGCGTGGAGACTGGTGGGACATTATGAGCAGATTTGCTCGGGCAACAGGAATCTTTCTGGCAACGCTTACGGTCATCGCGGCGGTGAGTCTTGCCGGGTGGCTCAGTGCGCCTTCGGGCTGCACCGGACCTCCCTCAGTCGCCTCAGCGGGGGTTTCTGTCCAAACGCCGCCGCAAGCGCAAGCGGAAGCTGGCCTCTCGTTTGAGAAGGGGACGGAAGCTCAGCAACAAGCCCAAACCGAAACGAAGCCTGCGGGACAGAAAGATGCTTCCGGTGTATCATCGAGTGAGGGCAGCGCTCTCGTGGCCCTTGAAGTAGTGCAACTCCTCAAGCAGACGTATGTCTCCCAGGTAGACGTGGGCGCCCTGCTGCGGGCATACAATGAGAAGCGCAGCATACCTGACATGCTGGCCGTTCTGAACGATCCCTACACTCGGTACATGAACGCTGCCCAGTACCGCACTATGCAGGAGGATATAAGAGGCACTTTCGACGGAATAGGCATCACGGTGGGGATACGCGACGGACAGCTCACGATAGTCGCGCCGCTCAAGGGCACCCCTGGCGACCGGGCGGGACTCCGTTCCATGGACAGGATCAAGTTCATCGATGGAAAGCCCACGAAGGACATGGTTCTCGATTACGCCGTCTCCCTGATGAAAGGGAAGAAGGGCACTGAGGTAGTGCTGGGGGTGGAACGCGACGAGGATGGAAAGACGCGGTTCTTCGAGGTGAGGATAATCAGGGACACCATAAGGGTTCCCCACGTGGCCTCGGAGATGCTTCAGGACGGCATCGGCTACGTGCAAATCTCATCTTTCCTAGGAGACGACACCGCGGAGGCGCTCGATCGCGAGTTGGGCGGGCTTGCCAGCAAGGGAATGCGAGGGCTCATCCTCGATCTTCGGTACAACCCGGGCGGGTCGTTTCCCCTTGCGATCGAGGTGGCGAGCAGGTTCATGGCCGCCGGGTCGCCAGTGGTGCACGTCGTGGGAAGGGACGGTCAAA
Source organism: Bacillota bacterium (assembly GCA_024653485.1). Taxonomy (NCBI): domain Bacteria; kingdom Bacillati; phylum Bacillota; species Bacillota bacterium. The sequence continues at coordinate 198,501 of JANLFY010000004.1, forward strand.
AGGTGACTTACTACGCGGGGCCCGGGCCTAAGACCTCCGTTCCCATGGTCGTGCTCGTGAACGAGGCGAGCGCGAGCGCCTCCGAGATCGTAGCGGGCGCGCTGCAGGACATGAAGGTCGCCACGGTAATAGGCGTGACGACTTTCGGGAAGGGGCTTGTGCAGACAATATACCCGCTTTCTGACGGATCTGCCGTTTCCATTACGACCTCCAAGTACCTCACGGCAGGCGGCCATTCCATCGACAAGAGAGGCATAGTGCCGGACATACAGGTGAGTCCGCCCAAGCCAGCCGGTGATGCGCGGGACGAAGCAGAGAGCGAGGCCCCGGTCGATGTGCAGCTTGACAAGGCAATCGAGACTCTCAAAGCGAAGATCGAGGAACGCAAGGCAGCGTAGGATGGCCGGCGTGGGACGACGGGAGCAACGGGACTTGCAGGACGGCGTATAATAGTCTTGAGGCGTCCAATTCGTCCGGCGGCAGGGAGTGGCCTGGATGTTTCCTTTCGGCAAGGTCGTCGCAACGATTCTCATGCTCATTCCACAGGTGCTCTTGCATCCCACTTTCTGGATGGTAGTCGTCCTGGTGGCGATGCAATACGCACGCATGGCCAGAGTGGAGCAACGCGTATTTGGCCAGGCCATCGAGTCCCCTGCGTCCTTGGTGCTCTCCTCTCTTCTGTTGGGCGCGGCGGCGGGCTTCGTCGCGAGCCTCATTTTCGTTTTCGTAGGCGTCACGGTGACAGGGGCAGGGGTCGCCTTCTTACTCCCCGTTGCGCTTGTGCTGATGCTCATCGATCCCAGGTTTCTATGCTTCTCGTATGCTGGGGGGCTGCTCGCGCTTTCCAGCCTTGCCTTCGGCGTTCCCAAAGTGGGAATACCCGAGCTCATGATCCTCGTGGCCGTGCTTCACCTCATAGAGAGCGCGCTCATCTGGACGACCGGGTCTCAGGGAGCGCTTCCGCTCTACATGAAAACCCGCGACGGCGACGTTGTAGGAGGTTTCCTTCTTCAGAAGTTCTGGCCGATCCCGCTGGTCGGAATGATGCTGCTTACGCCGCGTTTGAGCGAGATAGAGAGCCTGGCCCGAGGCTTGATAAGCATGCCCGACTGGTGGCCGCTCATCAAACCGGACATGGCGGTGCCTGAGGGGCACGAGCTGCTCTTCGCGATGTTCGCCCTGCCCGCCGCGCTTGGGTACGGCGACTTCGCCGTAGCGAGGACGCCCAAGGAAAGGAGCGCGCGAACGGCGCGCAACCTCATGGCGTTCAGCGTGGTGCTGTTGGCGCTGGCGCTCGGCGCCTCGATCTGGCCTTGGATGCGCTGGCTCGCCGCTCTCTTCTCACCGTTCGGACATGAAATGGTGATCGCGGCGGGGAGGCGGGCCGAGACGAGGTCGAGGGCTGCGTACGTGCCCGACCCGCGCGGCTTGAAAGTCCTCGACGTAGTGCCTCGCTCGCCCGCGGCGCGAGCGGGCCTGCGCAGCGGGGACGTGCTCATCGCCGTGAACGGTCAGCCTGTCAGGAACGCCGCAGATCTTCTCGACGCCATGAGCGGATCCCCTCCGTGGTTCTACATTGAGGCCGAGCGTGATGCGGAGGCGACACACCGGACCCACGGGGCGCCGTGGTCCGTCGACGTGCAGACTCGGCGTTTCACTAAGTCCATTCCCGGGGACGTGGATAGGCTTGGGATAGTCCCCGTGCCGAGCCCGGGGGACCCACCTCACGTAAGCATTCCCACTGCAGGCGTGGACGGGCCGCTCGCAAAGGTGTTCCGAAGGAGATGACGCAAACCCTCGTTCCGGCTAGTCCGAGGAGTCCACGGATGGCCGGGGCAAGGAGCTCAGGGCTTCTTTGACCCGCTCTGCGGCCTTTCGCGTCATACCGGGCGCCTTCGCGAGATCCTCGACGCTGGCTTCCCGAATGGCTTCCACCGTGCGGAATGCCGTGATGAGGGATTTCAGACGCTTTCGTCCGATTCCGGGAACATCCTCCAGCGCGGAGAGGGTCGCCCTCTTCGTGCGAAGCTGTCGGTGGTAGGACACAGCGAACCTGTGCGCCTCGTCCCGCACGCGCTGGAGTAGGAACAGCGCTTTCGAGTCTCTCGGAAGGGATATCGGGCACGGTTTGTCCTTGAGGAACACGAGTTCGTGCTCTTTGGCAAGGCCCACGGCCGGGATCGCCTCATCCAAGCCGCACTGGCGCAGAGCCTCAAGAGCCGCGTTGAGCTGCCCCTTTCCGCCATCGATGAGCATCAGGTCGGGCAGAACGCCCGGCGCGCCCGGCACTGTCACGGACGAGGGGTCCTTCTCGGATACCCGTCGTTGCCTGCCGCGAGCGTCGAGAACCTGAGCTGCCTCACCGCACTCTTGACTCTCCGGCCCCTCGTGACCGCCGCTCGTCCGCCCTCGAGCCGCCGGCGTGCCGCGGCCTTCCTCTCGCGAGACTCCAAGCCGACGGCACCTCCTTGTGACGATCTCACGCATCATCGCGAAGTCGTCTTGTCCCTTCACTGTCTTGATTCTGAACCGCCTGTACGCGGACTTGAGCGGGCGCCCGCTCTCGAAAACCACCATCGATCCGACCGCATCGGCGCCTTGTATGGTCGAGATGTCAAACGCTTCTATCCTGCGGGGGAGTCTTGGAAGTCCGAGAGCTTGCTGGAGTTCCGCCATGGCGCCTTCCTCCATGTCAGCAGCGCGTGCGGCTCGTATGCGGGCTTCCTCCAGCCCCAGCTTGGCATTGGCTTGCACCATTTCCACCAGGCTTCTCTTCTCGCCCCTGCGGGGCGACGTGATCCGCACCTTGGAGCCGCTCAGCATGCCCAACCACGATGCGATCGAGCCGGCCTCGTCGCCCAGGCTCGACTGCACCAGGATCTCAGCCGGCACGTGGGCTGCCGCCGCATAGTGCTGTTTCAGGAAAGCAGCCAGCATCTCCGAATCAGGCGTGTCGTCGGAGTTCGCCATGAAGAACCGTTCGCGACCGACCAGCTTTCCGCCGCGCACGAAGAAGACCTCCACACAAGCCTCTGCGCCGTCCTCGTCCCGCGCGAAGCCGATGACGTCCATGTCGCGGTGGGAACTCAGCACTACTTTCTGTCTCTCCATCACTCGCTCCATTGCCCGTATCCGGTCGCGCAGGGCGGCCGCGGTTTCGAAGTCCATAAGGGTCGATGCGGCCTGCATCTGCCTCTTCATCTCCCGGACGAGCTGGTCCTGCCTTCCCTCCAGGAACAGAACGATTTGTTTCACCAGCTCTGCGTATGCCTCACGCGTTATAGCTCCCGCACATGGAGCGAGGCACCTACCGATGTGGTGGTTGAGGCACGGACGTTCGCGCGAACTCTCCGCAATCCTCTTCGAGCAGCCACGGACGGGGAAAAGGCGCTTAATGAAAGCCAGTGTGCTGCGCATTCCGCTGACGTCGGGATACGGCCCGAAATAACGCGACCCGTCCTGCTCAACCCTCCGCGTGACCAGCACCCGGGGAAACGGCTCCGCCAAAGTGATCTTGATGTGAGGATAGGTCTTGTCGTCCCTCAGCCTGACATTGTACCGCGGACGGTGCTGCTTGATGAGGTTGTTCTCGAGGATCAGCGCCTCGACTTCCGAGTCGGTGACCAGGTACTCGAAGTCGGCGATGTTCCCGACGAGGAGTCGTGTGCGCCTGGCGAACGTCTTCGGTGACTGGAAATACGAACGAACCCTGTTCCTGAGCGAGGACGCCTTGCCCACGTAGATCACGCGTCCTGTCGCGTCTTTCATCAGGTACACTCCAGGCCTGTCGGGCAGGTCCTTCGCTCTCTCACGAAGGCGTTCCCTTGCCGCGGCCCGTTTGTTCTCGACATTGGCTTCTCTGTCCCAGCCCGCCGAGTCGCTTCCTCCTGATCCCGGGCTCCCGGTCGAGATAGCGTACCCGTCTTCGGAATCGTGATTCATGTCCTCAGCACCTTCCTGAGGAACTGACCGGTGTAGGACCGCTCACACAGCGCGACCTCCTCCGGCGTGCCGCAAGCCACGACGGTGCCGCCGCGGTCTCCGCCCTCGGGACCTAGATCTATGATGTAGTCCGCCGTCTTGATGACGTCCAGATTGTGTTCGATGACGATAACCGTGTCCCCGGCGTCCACCAAGCGTCCCAACACGTTGAGGAGTCTCTCTATGTCTGCGAAGTGGAGACCCGTGGTGGGTTCATCCAGGATGTAGAGCGTCCGCCCGTTGCTTCGCCTGCCGAGCTCGGTCGCAAGCTTGACCCTCTGGGCCTCGCCGCCCGAGAGAGTCGTAGCCGGCTGACCCAGCTTGATGTAACCGAGACCTACGTCGTTGAGGGTCTCCAGTTTTCGTCTGACCCTCGGAAGGTTCCTGAAGAACTCGAGCGCTTCGTCGACCCGCATGTCCAGGACGTCCGCTATGCTCTTTCCTCGGTACTTGATCTCCAGGGTCTCACGATTGTATCTTCTCCCCCTGCACACTTCGCACGGAACGTACACGTCCGGAAGGAAGTGCATCTCTATCTTGATGATCCCGTCTCCCTTGCACGCCTCGCACCGTCCGCCCTTCACGTTGAAACTGAACCTGCCAGGCCCGTATCCCCGCACCCTGGCTTCGGGCGTGAGCGCGAAGGTCTCCCTTATCAGATCGAACGTTCCCGTGTATGTGGCCGGGTTGGAACGGGGCGTGCGCCCGATGGGAGACTGGTCTACGTCAATCACTCTTTCGAGGTGCTCGATGCCGAGGACGGCGTCATGGGCACCCGGCTTCACGGCCGCTCGGTTCAGCTCATGTGCCAGCTTGCGATGGAGGATCTCGTTGACAAGCGTGCTCTTGCCGGATCCCGAGACACCGGTGACGCACACGAACACCCCGAGTGGGATCTCCACGTCGATGTTCTTGAGGTTGTGCTCGCGGGCCCCTTTCACGATGATGGACTTCCCGTTCGGGGGGCGACGGCGAGGCGGGACCCTAATGCTCAACTTGCCTGAGAGGTACTGCCCAGTGATGGACTGCTCGCAAGACATGATGCGTTCTATGCTTCCCGAAGCCACCACGCGCCCGCCTTCAGCGCCGGCGCCCGGCCCGATGTCTATGATGTGATCAGCCGAACGGATGGTTTCCTCGTCGTGCTCTACGACGAGGACGGTGTTCCCCATGTCGCGCAGACGCTTGAGCGTGTCGATGAGACGCCTGTTGTCGCGCTGATGCAGTCCGATGCTGGGCTCGTCGAGGATGTACAGGACTCCCACGAGGCTTGAGCCGATCTGGGTCGCGAGGCGGATCCGTTGAGCCTCGCCTCCCGCGAGTGTGCCGGCCGCCCTGTCGAGAGTGAGGTAGTCGAGTCCGACGTTCACCAAGAATCCTAGCCTTTCCCGTATCTCCTTGAGAATCTGCCTCGATATGGTCGTCTCGCGTTCGGTCAGGGCAATGCCCTCGAAGAACTCTTTCGCTTCCGAACACGACATGGCGGTCACTTCCATGATGGACTTGCCGCCCACCTTGACGGCGAGGCTCTCTGGCTTGAGGCGCGCCCCCCGGCACGCCGGGCACGGTCTTGCTGTGATGAACTGCTCTATCTCCGTTCGCGCCGCGTCGGAGTGCGCTTCCCTGTACCGGCGCTCCAGGTACGGCACCACCCCCTCATAATGGCTTTCGTGCCAGATGAGGTCTCCGGCAAAGTTGTGGTACTGGTATCGGAACCTCTCCCTGCCCGCTCCGTACAGCAGCACGCGTCTTTGCTCCTCGGTCAGTCGGCCGATGGGCACGCATGGGTCTATGCCGAGTCGCTCGCACACCGCCATGACCCGTCGGGCGAAGTAGTCGCTCCGCGTCCCATCCCAGGATCTCTCCCACGGCACTATGCCGCCGTCCACGATGCTCCTGTCCAGATCGAGGACGAGTTCGGGATCGATCTCCTCCTTGGTACCCAAGCCTGCGCACTCTGGGCAGGCTCCGTAGGGGCTGTTGAACGAGAACATCCTCGGCGCGAGCTCCTCGAAGCTCACGCCGCAATCAGGACAGGCGAACTTCTCGCTGAAGACGAGGTCGCGGCCGGCCTCTCCGGACGCCGTGTTGGGCACGACGTTCACGATGGCTATCCCTTCGCCGCGTTTCATGGCGAGCTCCAGCGAGTCGGCGAGGCGCGTCTCCGCGCCGGGGCGAACCACCACTCGGTCCACGACTATCTCGATGCTGTGGATCTTGTAACGCTCGAGCGATATGTCCTCGTCCACGCCGCGCACTTGCCCGTTGATGCGAACTCGGACGAAGCCCTCCCGTCGTATGTCCTCGATTACCTTTCTGTGCTCGCCTTTCTTCCCTCGGATTACCGGGGCGAGGATCTGAACTCTCGTGCCCTCTCCAAGCGCCATGACCTGGTCGACGATCTGCTGAACTGTCTGTTGGGTGATGGGCTTACCGCACCTCGGGCAGTGGGCCTTTCCTATCCTTGCGAATAGGAGCCTCAGATAGTCGTATATCTCCGTCACCGTGCCCACCGTGGACCTGGGGTTACGGCTGCCGCTCTTCTGATCTATGGCTATCGCGGGCGACAGCCCTTCGATGTAGTCCACGTCCGGCTTGTCCATCTGGCCGAGGAACTGTCGCGCGTATGCCGAGAGCGACTCCACGTAGCGTCGCTGTCCTTCGGCATAGATGGTGTCGAAGGCCAGAGAGGACTTGCCCGAGCCGGAGAGGCCGGTGATGACCACCAGCTTGTCTCTAGGGATCTCGAGATCGATGTTCTTCAGGTTATGCTGACGTGCGCCTCTTACTATGATCTCCTGCTTGCTCACCTTTAGTTTCCTCCGAATACGCGCCCGAGCCGAAGAGCACTATCTGAAGCCAGTCCGCCTGTCAATCCGCAAGAGCGCTTCAGTGAGAGTGGTTTTGGCGCGGTCCCATCCGGCGGTTCATGCATGCCTGGGGCGCATGCCTAGGGTGCGAACCGCCGCCTGAGGAAGCGAATCCTGTCGCGCAGCTCCGCCGCGCGCTCGAATTCGAGAACCATCGCCGCCTTGCGCATCTCTTCCTCGAGAGAGCGTATGAGCGTCGCTATCTCCTTGTCGGACAGCTCCTCCACCGCCCCCGCGTCCACATCTACCCCGGCCGACGATCGCCGGGCCTTCGACCCGGCATGCGACCCTGCGCGGGACACGGCCTCGGATAGCGCTCCAGCAGCTGCAGCCCGAGACGCGACCCCGTACGAGGGTCTTTCTTCGGCCGCCCTCGTGAATTCCGCTATGTCGTGGACGCCCTTCTTGACGGACTCCGGGGTTATGCCGTGGCGTTCGTTGTACTCCGTCTGTATCCGGCGCCTCCTGTTGGTCTCGTCGATCGCCCGCCGCATGGACTGGGTAATGGTGTCGGCGTACATGATGACCTTGCCGTGTACGTTGCGCGCGGCCCGTCCAATGGTCTGGATGAGCGACGTCTCCGATCGCAGGTACCCTTCTTTGTCGGCGTCGAGGATCGCCACTAAGGACACCTCGGGCAGGTCAAGGCCCTCACGCAGCAGGTTTATGCCCACAAGGACGTCAAACGTCCCGAGCCGCAAGTCCCGCAGAATCTCCACACGCTCGAGGGTGTCGATCTCCGAGTGAAGGTACCGAGCCTTCACGCCCAAGTCCGCGAGGTAATCTGTGAGATCCTCGGCTGTCTTCTTCGTGAGCGTCGTGACGAGGACCCGCTCGCCCGCCCGCACCCGCGCATGGATCTCTGTGAGGAGGTCGTCTATCTGGTTCATCACCGGACGCACCTCTACCTCCGGGTCCACCAGCCCCGTCGGGCGAATGATCTGCTCGACGACGCGGCTGCTCATACGGAGCTCGTAAGGCCCGGGCGTCGCCGAAGCGAATATGACCTGGTTCACGCGCTGCTCGAACTCATCGAACGTAAGCGGTCGATTGTCGAACGCCGACGGCAGCCGGAATCCGTACTCCACGAGGGTCTCCTTGCGCGACCGATCGCCCGAGTACATCGCGTGCAGCTGGGGAAGAGTCACGTGAGACTCGTCTATTATGACCAAGAAGTCCTCGGGGAAGTAATCGAGCAACGTTGCCGGGGGTTCTCCCGGCTGTCTACCGGTGAGATGTCTTGAGTAGTTCTCTATCCCCTGGCAATAGCCCACCTCGCCGAGCATCTCCAGATCGTAACGCGTGCGCTGCTCGAGCCTCTGGGCCTCGAGCAGCTTCCCGGCTGCGCGGAGCTCTGCGAGCCGGTCTTCCAGCTCGCGCTCGATGCTGATGAGGGCCTTCTTGAGCTTCTCGTCGCTGGTGATGAAGTGAGTTGCCGGAAAGATCGTTATGGACTCCCTGTCTCGCACCACCTCGCCGGTGAGCACGTCCACTTCCAGGATGCGATCGACCTCGTCTCCGAAGAACTCGATCCTAACGGCGTTTTCTCCGTAAGCGGGGATTACCTCCACCACGTCGCCCCTAACCCTGAAGGTGCCTCGAGTGAATCCGATGTCGTTTCGAGTGTACTGTATGCCCACGAGCTTCCTCAGCACAGCGTCCCTGTTCGCCTCGCGGCCCCTTTGGAGCATCACCGTGAGGTTCTTGTAGTCCTCCGGTGATCCGAGTCCGAAAATACAAGACACGCTCGCCACGATTATCACGTCTCGCCGTTCGAACAGAGCGCTCGTTGCGGAGTGGCGGAGCCGGTCGATCTCGTCATTGATAGATGAGTCCTTCTCGATGTAAGTGTCGGTCTGCGGAATATACGCCTCCGGCTGGTAGTAGTCATAGTAGCTCACGAAGTACTCCACGGCGTTCTCGGGGAAAAGCGCCCGGAACTCGCTGCAAAGCTGAGCTGCGAGGGTCTTGTTGTGGGCTATCACCAGCGTGGGCCTTTGGACCTCCTGGATCACAAGGGCGTCCGTGAACGTCTTCCCGGTGCCCGTCGCGCCAAGAAGCGTCTGACAACGGTAACCCGCTCTTATTCCCTCTGCGAGCTCCCGCGCGGCTCTCGGCTGGTCACCCCTTGGTTTGAGATTGGTTCTGAGCTTGAACTCGTTCACCTGCACCGCAGCTCCTCATCGAGGCCATCCGCACCGCGAGCGGGCCGTCGCAGGCCGCGCGCCGCCTCACTCTACAATTCTAAGACACTCATGCCACAAGTGCAACGCTACCAGATCCCACCGATGAGTGTGCCTGCCCAGCATATGACGGTGTTTCCTTTACCGGCTCGAACATACATTCGATATGTGCCCCGACTTTCCTGCCGAGCACCTTGCGGTTTTCGTGCGTCGGGAACCGCGATGAAAACCCGGCAAACTTGTTGACAGCGAAAGTCGACGGATTTATGATGTTAATGTAGAGCTTAACGAGATTGAGGACCATGTTGATGATATTGAAGGGTGGAAGATCATGAGACGAAGGGCGCTGGGTAGATGCCCGGTGTGCGGAGAAGCCCTCCACGTGGCGAGGCTGTCCTGCCCCAGGTGTGACACGTCCATAGAGGGTCGCTTCGAGACGTGCAAGTTCTGTCAACTCTCCAATGAGCAGAAGGACTTCGTGGAGATCTTCATCAAGTCGCGCGGGAATATCAAAGAAGTCGAGAGGGAGCTCGGGGTGTCGTATCCCACCGTTCGGGGCCGGCTTGACGCGGTCATACAAGCCTTGGGTTATCCGGTCGAGCGAGAGAAGGAGGACGAGGCACAAACGGAAGCGAGGCGCAAAGGCATCCTGGACTCGCTCGCGAGAGGCGAGATACGTGCCGACGAAGCCATAAAGCTTCTCAAACAGCGGTGAAGGCTCGGTGCAGGAGAGCCCAGACAGGGGGAGCGAGGACCGTGCGGGAAGAACACATGATGATCCTGAAGATGCTGGAGGAGGGCAAGATCACGAGCGATGAGGCCGCTGCCCTCATAGACGCTCTCGACGAGGCGACGCAGGCCGAGCCGGGTTTCCAAGGTGGCCGGGACGACCAGGGCTACTCGGGCGAAGACGGCCGCAAAGAGGCCGAAGCCGATGGTGAGGATGACGGAGGGACTGGCGGCGGCCAGGCAGGCAAATGCGCCGAAAAGCGCGAGTCCACCGGCACGTGGCCGGACCTCTCCAAGATCAACGCCTTGGCGGACAGACTCGCGCAGCTCGCCGAGACCTCGTGCGGCCCGGTGCTGGAGAGCCTGGCGGGCCATATCGAGAAGGTGATGGAGAGGGCAGTCGAAGAGAAAGAGCGTGCCATGAAGCGCATCAGGCGGGCGAGGGAACGCACCGCCGAGAGGTCGGACGACGAAGGCGACTCCGGGGCGCCCGGATGTCCCGGGTCGGGCCAATCGCCTCTGGTAGGGGAGACCTTCGCCAAACGGTTCATTGGAACCTTCGCTCCAGGCGTCGAAGTTAGAAAGACCTTCGAGGGAGCCTTTGACGGGAGTTGCGAGAGAGTGGCGGTGGAAGCGGCCACGTCTAACGGCAGCATTGCCGTAGAACCATGCGATGGCCCGGGGTTCAGTGTCGAGATTCGTGCCCGCGCAAGGGGAGCCGGGGTCGATCCTTCGAGTGCCCGGAGCATGCTGGAAGAGGCCATAGACTACAAGGCCGGCCCGGGCAATCTTCGGATCGCCTGCTGCTGCGGACGGGCGGTAAGCGGGGCCTCGCTCGTCATTCGACTCCCGCGACGCTTCCGGTACGACCTGGAGCTCGAGACCTCAAACGGCAAGGTCGAGATCGGCGCGCTCGAGTGTGGGACCATCAGTGTTGAGACGTCCAATGGCAGGATAGATCTGGACGGCACCAGCTCTGCCGATGCAGAGCTTGAGACGTCCAACGGGCGCATCAATCACAGGGGCACGGCGAAGAGGCTGGCCGCCGAGACATCCAACGGGAGTATACTTGTGGTACCGACCGGGCTTACAGGCGAGGCCTTCTACGAACTCCACACCTCCAATGGGTCTATCCAAGTCCTCCTCGACGCGGGCGGCGGCGTGGGCTGCCGCGTGGACGCGCGTACGTCCCAAGGAGCGATCCGCCTAGCTCTGCCCGATCTCGCGTACCAAGTCAACACGAAATCCATGGGGCACGAGGAGATCGTGGCTGCGACACCCGGTTACGAGGCGAGTGTACATAAGGTGATGATCAAAGCTGAGACATCCAACGGGTCCATAACGATCCTGGGGGGCGGCGAGATCAGCCGTGCCGCCGAGGGCTCGGACGCGCCGGAACCGGACGAACACCGATGACATGCTTGACACGCTGAGCTGAGAAAGTGCTGGGTGCGAAGCGACCGAGCCAACTCTCGGGGCTAAGGAGGATTGCAGCTGTGATCGATGAGAAGAGGCAGATACTGACGATGGTGCGGGAAGGGAAGATCTCGGTGGACGAGGGGCTCAAGCTCCTCGAGGCCCTGGAGAGTTCGCCGCCCGGCCAATCCGGTGGGGTGGGCGTCGGAAAGGCCGCGAGAATGCTGCGGGTGCGCGTGCTCGACCTGGAGGACAACACCAAAGTACACGTCAATCTCCCGCTGGCTCTGGTGAAAGTAGCCATGAAGTTCATACCGAAGAACGTGGCGGCCGAGATCCAGGAGCAGAACATCGACTTGGAGGGGATCCTCGCGAGCATCACAGATGCCACGGTCGGCAAGATCGTGGACATAGATAGCGACGAGGCCAAGGTGGAGGTCTATGTCGACTGATGTTGAGGCGGAGGCCAAGACTGGAGGTGCGGCCCGCGCCAACGACACTCCTTTCTTGAGTCACGGGGAGGCGCGGCGCAAGACCCGGGCGGCAGCTGCCGGGTTTCGCCTGCCGTCGTTCTTCCTCCTCGTGACGCTGAGGCTCCCCGGGTGGAGGCGCGCGCTTCCTGTCGTGTTCCCGCTGTTCGTCTTGGAAGATGTCCTGGAGTCGGCGGGCTGGCTCGCCTCGGTATTCTCTCATCTGTGGTTCGCTCGTTTGCCAAGGGCTCGGGGCAACACGGATGGGGAGGCCGGTCTTCCGGGCAGAGGTTCGGCGGGGACGAGCGTCCTTCCGGACCCGTGGGGCGCTCGGATGAAGCGGATGAAGGAGAGGACCCACGCTCTCGGGTGCCGGCCAGGGAGGGAAGAGCGATCTTCCATCGAATTCTCTGTGGACTGGGAGCCTTCGTGGTTCTTTCTTGCAGCCAATGTGATAAGGGCCCTGAGGCTCGAGGGCGGGTTCACGCTGGTCGAAGTGGCCGAGGGCACCAGCGGAACCCAGATCGCTGTCCGCCTGGTTTAGGTCGTATTCGTGTTTGCTCCGCCGATGGGATGAGAAGCCCGCTCGCCACTTCCGGACGGATGCTTCCCTTGCTTAGTCCCAACTAGCGTGGCCATGCTATCGGGCAAGTCGCTCCCGGCGCGCGCAGGAAGGAGGATGGAGGCCTTGCGTTTCTCGGGTTTTCTCTATAGGTGCCTCGTCAACGCGATCATACTGCTTCTCATCCCGTACGTCATGGGACCAGCCGTCCAGGTGAGGGGAGTCTTGTCGGCGATCGTCGCGGCGTTCGTGCTTGGGATAGTGAACGCTCTGATACGGCCGGTCCTCATCATTCTGTCGCTGCCAATCCAGCTGCTCACGCTGGGTCTGTTCACGTTCGTCATCAACGGGTTCATGCTGTGGCTTGTCGCGAGATGGGTGGGCGGCTTCTACGTCTCCGGTTTCTGGCCAGCGGTGCTGGCTTCAGTCTTGCTATCAATCGGGAGCAGCATTCTGAGCTTCGTGGTACGTGATAGATCATTCTAGAGCAAACGTGACGTGGGTATGGCCTGGGTGCAGGGGAGACGGGTCGGGGAACGGGCGGACACCGAAGCAGGCGACAGCGGATGTCGTGCGGATCTCCCCTGACGGCTTGAATCTTGTGGGGTGATAGAGATCGGGATACGGCTTGTGGCGATAGATGTGGACTTAACTCTTGTAGGAAGAGACCTCAAGATCGGTGAACGCACGCGGGCGGCCGTGCAAGCGGCCACCGAGGCAGGTTGCGTGGTCACCCTGACGAGCGGACGGATGTTTCGCGCGACTGTTCCCTTTGCGGAGGAACTCGGAATCGGTGGCCCTCTCATCACGTACGACGGCGCGCTCATCAAGTCGGTCAAGACCGGGGAGATCATATGCCACAGGCCCGTGCCGCTGGAACAGGCAAGGGAAGTGGCAGCCTATGCGCGGCGGGAGGGTCTCCACCTGAACGTGTACGTGGATGACACGCTGTACGTCGAACGCTACGACGACGAGACGGCTTCGTACACGAGTCACACAAAGGTCGAGGCGGTGGTCGTCGGGGACCTGGTAGCCTTCATGAAGCGCCCTCCCACGAAGCTGCTGGTCGTCGCGTCGGAAGAGGAGGTGGAGCGGCGCCTGCCCGAGTTCAAGAAGCACTTCGGCGACCGCCTTCACGTAGTTCGGTCAATGCCGCGCTACGTTGAGTTCACCGCAGAAAGTGTGTCCAAAGGCTCCGCTCTCTCTATACTCGCGCGGTATCTCGGGGTTCGGCGCGACGAGGTTCTGGCCATTGGCGATAGTGAGAATGACGTGCCCATGCTCGAGTTTGCCGGGATCGGCGTGGCCGTCCGAAACGCTCGCGAGGAAGTGAAGCAAGCCGCGGACTACGTAGCGCACGGCGAAAGCGGCGACGGGGTCGTGGAAGCGGTATCCCGGTTCGTTCTCGGACGAGACGTCTGACCAACCCGCTCTTCGGGCTCTGGCCGACGAACGTGACCCCGGTGTGCGAACACTCCCGAGCCTGGTCAATGGCTTTGGAGGCTGGCGCCCGTGACCGGCGATGCGCCGTGCCAAGGGCACGTCTCGTTAGGCGCGGCTTCCTGTTTGAACAACTCCCAACGGGTGTTGGGACACGCGGGCGTCGCCAGGAACCCGGTGTCATGGCAGATCTCCCGGGATACGATTCCGGAAGGCCGCCGAAATGCGGATTCGGGCTTTCCTGCCAAGGCCTTGTTGATGAAGTCGGCCCAGATGGGCGCGGCGGCCGCACCGCCCGACCTGCCGAGTGGGGTCGAGGGATCGTCGTAACCGATGTACACAGAGCACACCAGATCGGGGGTGTACCCCACGAACCAAGCGTCTGTGTAGCTTTGCGTGGACCCCGTCTTCCCCGCGGCTGGTCGGGTGACCTTGCCCGCGATGCTCGCTGCGGTGCCCCACTTAGTGATGACTTGTTTGAGGATGTCCGTCACTATGAAGGCCGTCCTCGGGTCGAGAACCTGCCTCACGCGCGGACGGTCTCGCAGGAGCTCGCGGCCGCGGCGGTCCTTGACAGACAAGATGAATACCGGCTCGACGCTCTTCCCGCCGTTGGCGAAAGGAGCAAACGCCGTGGCCATCTCGAGAGGCGTCACTTCTGACGTTCCGAGCACGAGGGAGAGATGCGGTCCGAGAGGGCTCTTGATGCCCAGCCGCTTCGCGTACTCCGCGCCTTTCGCGGGCCCGATGAGGTTGGCAAGTTGGACAGAGGCCACGTTGCACGACACCACGAGAGCCTCTCTCAACGTGAGCCTCCGAAAGTGGTAGTCGAATTCGCCGTAGTCAGTGGGCGTGTAAGGAGTCCGCGCGGACCAGAAAGTGACCGGCTCGCACGCGAGCGTGGTCGCGGCGGTGAAGCCCTCGTCCAACGCCGCCGCGTAGAAGAAAGGCTTGAATGCCGAGCCTGGCTGTCTCCTTGCCTCGGTTGCCCTGTTAAACTGAGTCTCCCGATAGCTTCTTCCCCCGATGAGCGCTCGTACGTGGCCGTTCGTGGGGTCGAGAGCGACGAGGGCTCCCTGGGGTTGAACCACCGACCCGGCGGGCCTCTCTGTAGTAAGGGGGTCGAGCCCCGCTGAGAAGGCCATCTCCGCGGCTCTCTGCATGGACATGTCGAGAGTGGTGTACACCCTCAATCCGCCGGAGTATAGCAAGTTCCCGTCGTCCCCGAGACGCCTGAGCACTTCCCCCATGACGTAGTCAACGAAGTAGGGTGCCGCGCGGACCTCGCGCGTCCCTAGCCCAACGAGCACGAGAGGTTCCCGCGTCGCCGCCCGGGCCTGGGATTGAGTGATGTATCCCGCTGACACCATCTTGTGCAGCACCACCTCGCGCCTCCGAAGGGCGGCTTCCATGTCGCGATACGGCGAGTAGTAGAAAGGCCCCCTTGTGAGGCCCGCGAGCATCGCGGCCTCCCCCAGTGTGACATCGCGTGCGCTCTTGCCGAAGTACAGTCTCGCCCCTGCTTCGACTCCGTACGCTCCGTGACCGAGGTACACGAGGTTGAGGTAGCGCTCGAGGATCTCGTCCTTCGAGAACTTCAGCTCGAGATAGAACGTGAGTAAGAGCTCAGCGACTTTTCGTGCGATGGTCCTTTCCGGAGGCAGGAACATGTTCTTGGCGAGCTGCTGGGTTATAGTGCTTCCTCCCTCCACGATGCGACCGGCGCGTATGTTCCTCACGAGCGCCCGGGCGATGCCGATGGGGTCGACGCCGGGATGCCTGTAGAAGCGTTCGTCTTCCACGGCTACGATGGCCTCACGAAGGTGGGTTGAGACAGCGGAAAGGGGTACCTGTATTCGGGTGCCGGCCGCGGTGGACGTGATGACCTCCCCGCGAATGTCATAGAACACGCTGCCGACTTGCTTCGCCGGCAACGGGAACGCCCTGACGAGCGCGAATGCCACGAGCAAGGTCGCCACGGCTGCCAAGACGATGTGGCGCCACACCGCGCCGCGGCGCAACCCCGGCGTCCTTCCGGATTCGCCCTCAGGGCGACCCTGATCTCGCTTGCCTTCCCGTCCAACTCGTCTGTGCACGGTGTGCCGTTTCCGCAAGCCCCGCACCTCGTTCCCGCCTGGCAGGCCGGTGTGGCGGATTCCGGAACTCCGTCCGCGCGGCCGTTGCTCTCGATCCGATTCGCGGGAGGGGTTGCCGGCGACTCGAGGCGAGAGCTTGTCACCGGCGGCCTGTCGTTCGATGACAAAGACAGAGATATTGGTGAACCCTGCCTTAGTATGTTCCCCCGCTATGAGGAGGAAAACCGCGACGTGTATAGAAACAGCCGTAGATTGACACGTAGTTGTTAGACCCATACGGAAGGAGAGATTCCGAGATGGTGCAAATCGAAGTCATCAAAGCCCTAGCTCAGAAGACAGAGTCGAAGATCGT
Source organism: Bacillota bacterium (assembly GCA_024653485.1). Taxonomy (NCBI): domain Bacteria; kingdom Bacillati; phylum Bacillota; species Bacillota bacterium. The sequence goes on from JANLFY010000004.1 coordinate 214,600, forward strand.
CATGGCGGTCGTTGACGGTTTGGGTGGTCTTCCACATCCGGATACCGGTAGATGCGCGCTGGAATCGGCGCGAACGCCCAATCTCGACGCGCTCGCAGCCAGGTCTAGCTGCGGCTTGGTCGAACCGGTGGGGATCGGGATCACGCCCGGCAGCGGTCCGTCCCACCTTGCCCTCTTTGGGTATGACCCGTTGAAGTACGAAATAGGAAGGGGCGTGCTCGAGGCGCTCGGCGTGGGAGTGGAGCTCGAGCGAACGGACGTGGCGGCTCGAGGCAATTTCTGCACCGTGGACGAGTCCGGGATCATCACAGACAGGCGCGCAGGGCGGATTCCAACGGAGAAGAACCGGGAGCTCGTGGAGATGCTTCGAACGATCCAGGTTGAAGGAGCTAGTGTCATCCTCGAGCCGGGCAAGCTGCATAGGTTCGTGGCGGTGTTCAGGGGCGACGGGCTCTCCGGGGACATCGAGGACACGGATCCGCAGCACACGGGGGAGAAGCCGAAACCCGCCGCGCCACGCAGTCCTGAAGCTGCTCGTACCGCGAACATCATCAACCAGTGGCTGGATAAGGCGAGATGCGTGCTACGGAGCGAGCATCCCGCGAACATGGTGCTTCTGAGGGGGTTCGCGAAGCATCCCGACATCCCGACGATGTCGGAGGCCTTCAAGCTCACCCCCGCGGCCATCGCCACCTACCCGATGTATCGAGGCGTGGCGAGGCTGGTCGGAATGGAGGTGCTTGAGACAGGCACGACGATCCAGGACGAGGTAGGGACCCTCCGGGAGAACTTCGCAAGATTCGACTTCTTCTACCTCCACGTGAAGGAGACGGACAGCTCTGGAGAGGACGGCAATTTCGCCCGCAAGGTGGAAGTGCTCGAGGACTTCGATCGGAATCTCCCCGCGATCATGGATCTTGCGCCCGACGTCCTAGTGATCACGGGCGACCACTCTACGCCGGCTACGCTCAAGGCCCACAGCTGGCATCCCGTGCCATTCCTGATATTCTCCAAGTGGGTGCGCCCGGACCGGATCACGGAGTTTGGAGAGACAGCGTGCGCCGCAGGCTCTCTCGGGACGTTCCCCTCCCTCGGCGTGTTGCCCCTTTCGATGGCGCACGCTCTGAAACTGGCGAAGTTCGGAGCGTAGATCTCTGTTCCAGTGACTCCGCCGCGTCGCGTAGTTCGACTCACCGACGCGGCGGAGTCGTTCGTACTCAGCGCCACGCAATCCCAGCCGCCGGTCCTTGCGCCGTCGAACGCAAACGTATAGTATATAGTTGTGGCAGAGGCTGCAAGCAGGACCGGAACCGAGAGCCGAGGAGGAGGCCCATGCCGTTCGACATCGGCTTGGCGAGGTTTGTTGAAGACCTTGCCAAGATAAACGTCAAGCAGGCTGTGAGCGCCGTGGCGGACGTCCTCATAGTGGCGTACGTCATATACAAGATACTCGTGATCATACGAGGAACGAGGGCGGTGTCTCTGCTGAAGGGCATCGCCATTCTGTTTGTCGCGACCATGCTGAGCAACCTCCTAGGGCTGCAGACTGTGTACTGGCTTCTGCAGAAGACGATTACCATGCTGTTCGTGGCTCTTCCCATAGTGTTCATGCCGGAGATGCGGAGGGCGCTGGAGCAGATCGGCCGTGGCAGCCTTTTCGCGGGGCCCCTCGGATTCCTGGGGAAAGAGGACGCGGCGAAGCTGATCACCGATGTGGCTCGGGCTGCGGCGACGATGGGCCGCGAAAAGGTGGGGGCGCTCATCGTCATCGAGCGTGAAACCGGCGTGGCTGAGCTGATGGAAACCGGCACGAAGATCGACGCCGTGGTTTCCGCAGAGCTTCTGGTCAACATCTTCACCCCAAACACGCCTCTCCACGATGGCGCAGCTATCATAAAGGGGAACAGACTCGTGGCGGCAGGGTGCTACCTGCCACTCACGGAGAACCCGGCAGTGAGCAAGAGGCTCGGAACGAGACACAGGGCGGCGTTGGGCATCTCTGAGCAGTCCGACGCGGCGGTCGTGGTGGTTTCGGAGGAGACCGGGGTCATCTCCCTCGCTTTCAACGGGAAGCTTGCTCGTTACCTTGACGAAGGCGCTCTGAGGGAGAGGCTCGGCGAGTTGCTGGAGCCCGGACGAGCCCGACAGGGCTTGCCTGGCTGGCTGAGGGGGCATGCGACGTGAGGCTCCCGGTGGCGCGCGACCTGCACCTTAGAATAGCGGCTCTGCTCCTCGCCATTGTGGTATGGTTTGTGGCTGGAGCCGACATCAGACGAAACCAGGGGGACACGGTCGAGAAGATAGTCACCGTAGGCTTGGAGGTCCGCGGCGTAGCGTCGAACCTCATAGTGACGTCAAAGCCCAAAGACGTGGAACTCCGCATCCGTGGGGCGAGACAGGTCGTGGAGACTTTAGACGGGTCCAAGGTAAGGGCGTACGTGTCCGTGGCGGGACGCGGAGAGGGCGAACACGGGGTGAGGGTACAGACGTTCGTGCCCGAGGGAGTGCACGTCATCGAGGTGGTGCCGGCCAGCACCAGCGTGACGGTGGAGGCGGTCATCGGGCGAGACATGCCCGTGTCAGTCTCCCTCGTGGGTTTTCCCACCGAAGGTTACGTTCCGCTTCAACCGAGCTCGACACCGAGATCGGTGACGATAGCGGGACCGAGGAGCAAGGTGGAAGCAGTGACGAACGCACTCGCCCAGATAGACGTCTCCGGGGTCGCGGCAGAGGTTTCGCGGGACGTGCCGGTGCTACCCGTGGACGGCGGCGGGAGTCCCGTGGACGGGGTGAGCGTGTACCCGGCGGCAGCCCGGGTCACGGTCCCGGTTCAGGGCAGGACCGACCTCGCGCCGTCAATGCCCGCGGCTTCCAACGCGGGCCTTGGTCAGATGTCTGGTCAAGGCGCTGGCGAGGCTTCCGACCGGCTCGAGCAGGCGGGTGAGGCTGGGTCGGTTGGCGCTCCTGAACCAAGGTCCGGAGAGAGTCGGTTGAGGGCGGACCTGAGGAAGATAGAGAGTTCCCGTTGAGGAGAAACGAAAACCGGGGGGACAATGCGGATGGGAAGACTCTTCGGCACTGACGGGGTGCGTGACGTGGCCAACGGCGCGCTTTCCCCCGAGCTCGCGTTCCGTCTCGGACGCGCGGGAGCAGCAGTGGTGGCCGCGAAGCGTGGCGCGACAGCCGGCGCTCCGTCCATCGTCATCGGGCGCGACACCAGGTTATCGGGGGACATGCTCGCGGCGGCTTTGGCGGCGGGCATGATGTCTGCCGGTGCGCGCGTCCTGCACGCGGGGGTCGTGCCTACGCCAGGCGTGGCTTACCTCGTGCGCGAGCTCGGCGCGGACGCGGGAGCCGTGATCTCTGCATCCCACAACCCTGTGGAGTACAACGGCATCAAGTTCTTCTCCCACGACGGCTTCAAGCTGTCTGACGAGGAGGAAGAGGAGATAGAGAGGCACGTCCTCGATGAGGCGGGGAGAGTCAGGCTGGATGTGGATGACGGCTTGCCTCGGCCCACCGGTGGCGGCGTGGGCAAGAGTCTGGAGGTCGCGGACGCTCGAGACAGGTATGTCAAGTTTGTGAAGAGCACGTGCGACGTGACCTTGGAAGGTCTGCGAATCGTGGTCGACTGCGCGAACGGCGCGGCATTCGCGAGCACTCCGAGGCTGCTGAGGGAGCTGGGGGCCGAGGTCGTCTCTGTAAGCGACGTGCCGGACGGGACCAACATCAACGTTGATTGCGGTTCGACCCATCCTGACGCGGTGTGCAGGGCGGTGCTGGAGACCAAAGCCGACATCGGCCTGGCGCACGACGGGGACGCAGATAGGCTCGTGGCCGTGGACGAGAGGGGCCAACTGGTGGACGGCGACCACATCATGGCCATATGCGGCCTGTACCTCCTCCGCCAGGGGCGGTTGCCTCAGAAGACCATCGTTGCTACTGTCTATAGTAACCTGGGGCTTGTGAAGGCCTTTGAGCGTGAGGGCGGGTCCGTTGTGCTGGCCAAGGCGGGCGACAGGTACGTTCTCGAGGAGATGCGGAAGAGAGGGGTCGTCCTGGGCGGGGAACAATCGGGTCACATCATATTCCTCGATCGCAGCACTACTGGGGACGGCGCCATAACGGCCCTCGCGCTCCTTTCGGTTGTCCGCAAGACTGGGCTGCGTCTGTCCGAGTTGGCCTCATGGATGCAGACGTTTCCACAGGTCCTCGTGAACGTGAGGGTCCGCGACAAGAACGGCTTGGTGGGCAACGGGGTGATCGATAGCGCCATCGCCCGCGCCGCAGCGCGTCTCGGCAGCGACGGGAGGATTTTCGTCCGCCCGTCAGGCACGGAGCCTCTTGTTCGGGTGCTTGGGGAGGGACCTGATCGGGAGGCCGTGGAAGAAGTGGTAAGAGATGTCGCCAAGGTGATCGGCGACGCTCTCTCCTGATGGCCCAGTGCCCCGAGGGACATCGGGTTTCGGGAGGGCCGCAGAGAGCGGCAGCGACTGATCGTTTGAGCCACTCGAAAGGAGCAAGACCATGTGTGGAATAGTCGGGTACATCGGGCCGCGCCAGGCAACACCCATCTTGATCGACAGCCTGAAGAAACTCGAGTATAGGGGGTACGATTCCGCGGGCGTCGCCGTGCTGGGAAATGCGGCGATCGAGGTCAGGAAGACCGAGGGCAGGCTGGCGAAGTTGGAGGCTCAGCTGAACAGGGAAGCTCCAGTCGGGTGCGTCGGGATCGGCCATACTCGTTGGGCGACTCACGGGAGGCCTTCCGATGTGAACGCCCATCCCCACAGCGACTGCAAGGGGCAGCTTGCCGTGGTCCACAACGGCATCATCGAGAACTATCTGGCCCTGAGGGATTGGCTCGAGGCTAGAGGGCACGTGTTCAAGTCGGAGACAGACACCGAGGTGCTGCCGCATCTCATCGAGGAGCACTACGATGGGGATCTCGCAGGTGCGGTTCGGCAGGCGCTGTCTCGCGCCCGAGGGTCGTTTGCCATAGCCGTGATATCGCGGCGCGATCCCGACAGAATAGTCGCCGCCCGGAAGGACAGCCCGCTCATCATAGGTTTGGGAAAGGGTGAGAACTTCCTTGCGTCGGACATACCCGCGGTCATGGCGGCGACCAGGGAGATTCTCGTTATGGAAGACGGGGAGGTGGCGGTCATCACGCGAGACAGCGCCACCGTATACGACTCACAAGGGCGCGCGGTGCGAAAGCAGATCGTCCACGTCAATTGGGACCCCGTGATGGCCGAGAAAGGCGGATACGAGCACTTCATGCTCAAGGAGATCCACGAGCAACCCAGGGCCATCCGCGACACGCTCACCGGGCGGATAGACAGGGACGCCAAGACCGTGAGCCTTCACGAGGTGCCAATCACCGCCTCGGAGCTCGACAGCATCGAGAGAGTGTTCATCGTCGCGTGCGGAACGGCCTACCATGCGGGGCTCGTGGGCAAAGCGCTCATAGAACGGCTCGTGAAGATACCTGTGGAGGCTGACGTCGCGAGCGAGTTCCGGTACAGGGATCCCATGGTTTCACCGAAGACTCTTACCGTAGTGGTGAGCCAGTCGGGAGAAACCGCCGACACGCTCGCAGCGCTCAGAGAGGCGAAGAGACGGGGTTCCCGGGTCGTCGCGATCACCAACGTAGTGGGAAGCTCGGTGGCGCGGGAAGCCGACGACGTGCTCTACACCTGGGCAGGACCGGAGATCGCAGTCGCGTCAACGAAAGCATACATCACGCAACTTGTGGCGCTCGCTCTTATCGCAGTGGGGCTGGGAAGGCGCAGGGGCACCATGGGTGCCGAGGAGGAGCAGGAGATCGTCCGCGACATGGAGAAGCTTCCCATGTACGCCGAAGAGATCCTTCTAGGGCAGGACAGCGTCGTGCGTGACCTCGCGCAGCAGCTGCACAGGGCGGAGCAGATGTTCTTCATCGGCAGGGGCTTGGACTACGCGGTCTCCATGGAGGGGAGCCTCAAGCTAAAAGAGATCTCTTACATTAACGCCCAGGCGTACCCGGCGGGCGAACTGAAGCACGGCACGCTCGCTCTCGTGGTCAAGGGCGTGCCCGTCATCGCCCTCGCGACACAGCGCGAGGTGTACGAGAAGATGCTGAGCAACATCAAAGAAGTGAAAGCACGGGAAGCCACCGTTGTCGCCCTCGCCTTCGAGGGAGATGATGAGATCGGCAAGTACGTGGACCACGTCATCCGTATCCCAAGGGCCAACCTGTGCCTCGCGCCCGTGCTGGCGGTCATCCCACTGCAGCTCCTTGCGTACTATGCGGCGGTGGCGCGGGGATGTGACGTAGACAAACCCAGGAACCTCGCGAAGAGCGTGACAGTGGAATGAGGCGCGTGGGGGACCGACACCGGCGTCCGGACGAGGCGGAGGGACCGATGACCGATCCGGCGAATGAAACGCGGGACGAGGAAGACCCGCGCCGGACGGCACCGGCGCGAGCCGGGGAAGCAGGCAGCGGGTGCGGCAGCAGCCGCATCCCGACAACGGGAGACGACGACGCTTCCCCGGTAGGTGGCCTTGGCTCGCCAATGGTGAGGTGGGGCTCCGGTAGCGGCGCTGGCCTGGGAAGAGGCGTGCCCGGCGTGACGGGCGTGGGCGTGGACATCGTTGAGGTGGCCCGCATCCGCGAACTCGCAGAGCGCAAAGGCGATCGCCTTGAGGGTCGGGTCTTTACGTCCGAGGAGATGGGAGCTTCGGCGGGAGGCCGGTACGACAAGCTCGCCGGACGCTTCGCAGCCAAGGAGGCGGTGGCCAAGGCCCTAGGCACGGGGATAAGCGGGTTTCGGTGGACTGACATCGCTATCGTGGAGGGGCCCGGAGGCAGGCCGTGCGTTCATCTCACGGGCGGAGCGGCCGAAGAGGCCGCTCGACGCGGTGTCCTCAGGGTTGAGGTGAGCATCGCCCACACTCGCGACACTGCCATAGCATTCGCAGTCGCCATCGGGCTCGGAGGTGGGGAGTTTGAAGGTCGTGACGTCTGATGGGATGCGCGAGATCGACAGGAAGGCCATCGAAGAGGTGGGCATTCCCGGCACGGTGCTCATGGAGAACGCCGGACGGGCGGTGGCCGATGCGGTCAAGCGGCTTCTCGAGGGCACGCCGGGGCGCCGTGTGTGCATCGTTGCCGGCAAGGGGAACAACGGCGGAGATGGGTTCGTAGCTGCGCGCCATCTCGTGAACTCCCAGGTGCGGGTGAAGACCTTCCTTGTCGGAAAGGCCGATGAGGTGGGCGGAGACGCCAAGGTCAACTTGGACGTTCTGAGGCGCATGGGAGTCGACGTGGAGGAGATCGGCCCGGACGACGTGCACAGGGTGAGAGTCGCCGCGTCGGTATCGGACGTGGTCGTAGACGCGATATTCGGAACGGGCTTCAAGGGCGAGCCTGGTGGGTACGTCGCCCAAGTGATCGATGCGATCAACGAGTCCGGGCGGCCGGTGGTGGCGGTGGACGTGCCATCAGGTCTGGACGCGAGCACCGGCAAGGTGTCCGCCAGCTGCGTCAAGGCAAGATGCACGGTGACCTTCGGACTACCCAAGATCGGGCTCCTTCTCTACCCGGGCGCGTCCTATGCAGGAGAGCTCGTGGTGGCGGACATAGGCATCCCTAGGACCTTCCTTGCAGACGAACGGCTCAAACTGAACCTTTCCACGGCCGACGACGTGAGGCGATGCCTTCCTGTGCGCGACCCCGATTCTCACAAGGGCAGCTTCGGCAAGGTGCTTGTCGTCGCCGGATCTCAAGGAATGGCGGGAGCGGCCACGCTCACCAGCCTCGCGGCCCTCAGATCTGGTGCGGGCCTGGTTACGCTGGCGGTCCCAAAGAGCTTGCAGGATATCGTGCACTCGAGGTTCACAGAGGTCATCACCCGTGCTCTACCCGAGACGGAGTCCGGAAGCGTGTCCCTGCAGGCGCAGGCTCTCCTTGACGGCATTCTGAGAGGAGTCGAGGCGCTCGCCATAGGTCCTGGCCTTTCGATGCACAGCGAGACCGCCCAACTCGTGCGAAACGTGGTCATGACGACCTCGGTGCCTGCTGTCATAGATGCGGACGGGCTCAACGCCGTGGCTCAAGACCCGGGGACATTGAGGACGTCCAAGGCTCCCGTCGTACTCACCCCGCATCCTGGGGAAATGGCGAGGCTGACCGGTCTTTCAGTGCACGAGATCAAGAGAGACCGCCTTGCGGTCGCCATGAAGGCGGCGGCTCAATGGGGCAAGGTGGTGGTCCTGAAGGGAGCGCGGACCGTGATAGCGGATCCTTCGGGAGAAGCGTACATCAACCCGACCGGCAACTCGGGCATGGCCACGGCAGGAAGCGGTGACGTCCTCACCGGGCTCATCGCTGGTCTTCTCGCACAAGGCATGAGTGCGCTGGCCGCGGCGGTGCTTGGAACGTACGTGCACGGGTTGGCCGGCGACATCGCGGCTGCGAGGCGCGGCGAGATGGGTATGATCGCTGGAGACATCCTGGAGTGCGTGCCCGAGGCGCTGGCCAGGCTTGCGGGCTTCAAAGGCCTGGTAGGCGAGAGGGGTGAGGGGGATGTGGGAGGGCCAGCAAGACAGACCTACCGTTGCTGAAATAGACTTAGCGAACATCAGTCGCAACATTGGGGCCATCCGGCGGAGAGTCGGCCCTGGGCCGGAGATCATGGCTGTGGTGAAGGCCGACGCCTACGGCCACGGAGCCGTTCCGGTGGCGACCACAGCGCTCACGAGCGGAGCTACGTGGCTTGGGGTCGCCCTAGTCGAGGAAGGTGTGGTCCTCCGTAAGAGCGGAATCATAGCCCCAATTCTCGTCTTCGGGCAGCTCTTTCCGAACCAGGCGCGGCGGGCTCTTCACTACAGCCTTTCCTGCACGGTGAGTACATACGAGTTCGCCGAAGCGCTGTCTGTGGCTGCGACGCAGGAAGGCAAGAAAGGGAAATGCCACGTCAAGGTCGACACGGGGATGGGACGCGTCGGTGTTCCTGCGCGACAAGCCGCGGGGTTCGTCCGCCGCGTGGCGATGCTTCCCAACATCGAAGTCGAAGGGATATACACTCACTTCGCCTGTGCGGATGCAGAAGACAAGACTTTCGCCCACGAGCAGCTGTCTCGATTCATGGATGTGATAGAGGCGCTGCACTCCGCGGGGGTGCAGATCCAGTTTCGCCACGCTGCGAACAGCGCGGCTTGCGTGGACATTCCCGAAGCCTGGCTCGACATGGTCAGGCCGGGGATTCTGATGTACGGCCTCTCGCCGTTCAGCACGGAGAGGTTTCAAAAGGTAAAGAGGGACCTTGACATCCGTCCGGCCTTGTGTCTCAAGACACGAGTGAGCTTTCTGAAGAGGGTGAGTGCAGGCACCCCCGTGAGCTACGGGTCGACCTATGTTACCAAGAAAGACACGGTGATTGCCACGCTCCCTGTGGGCTATGCCGACGGCTATGCGCGGGGCTTGTCCAACCGCGGCGAGGTGCTGATACGGGGGAGAAGGCTTCCAGTAGTCGGACGCGTGTGCATGGATCAGTGCATGGTGGACGTGGGGAGCCTAGAGGTGGAGGTGGGCGACGAGGTGGTCCTCATAGGGAGGCAGGGGGACCAGGAGATCTCGGTTGAAGAGGTTGCGGACAAACTGGGGACCATCAGCTACGAAGTCGTGTGTGGCATAGGCAAGCGCGTGCCGCGGATATACTCATCGCAAGCATAGTGCACAGGTCCAGCTGGAAGACAGCTGCCGGGAAAGAGGTGTCGCGGGTTGGCCGAGTTCGATGTGGTGGTGATAGGGGGAGGCCCCGGCGGGTACGTTGCGGCCATTAGAGCAGCGCAGCTCGGGCGCTCAGTGTGCCTCGTGGAGAAGGAGAACCTTGGCGGGACCTGCCTGAACCGGGGTTGCATCCCGACAAAGGCGCTCGTGGCGAGCACACAGGCTCTCGATATGGCGAGGCGCCTTGCCGATTACGGTGTGGAGGCAGGCGCCGCTGGGGAGGTGCGGGCGAGCTTCGACAAGATGGTGGCGCGCAAGAACCAGGTCGTGGCGAGGCTTCGCGCCGGAATAGGCTTCCTTCTGAAGAAGAACAAGGTCAGCGTCATCGCGGGCACCGGCAGGATGACCGGCCCGGGCCGCGTTCAAGTGGAGACGGACGACGCGCAAGGGCAGGTGGAGGTGAGGGCGCGCGACACGATCATCGCGACAGGCTCTAGACCGGTGATATTCCCGTCGTTCGGGCACGACGGCCACACCATAGTCACGAGCGACGAAGCCCTCGACTTTCAGGACGTGCCCGAGAGCCTGCTCATCGTTGGCGGGGGTGTGATAGGGTGCGAGTTCGCCTTCATCTTCTCGAGCCTGGGAAGCAAGGTCACAGTTGTAGACATAATGCCGTCCGTGCTGCCCATGGAAGACCCAGATGCGGCAGCCGCCGTGGCAGCTTCCTTGAAGAAGCGAGGGGTAGCGGTACGGACAGGCGTGAAGATTGAGAGGATGGCTGTGGAGAGAGGCGAAGCCGTGGCCAGCCTCGACTCTGGTGAGCAGCTCACGGCGTCGAGAGCTTTGCTCTCGATCGGAAGGAGACCGAACTCGGAAGGGCTCGGCCTGGAGAATGCCGGCGTTCAGGTGGGGAAGAAGGGAGAGATCGTGGTGGACGACGGCATGTCGACGAACGTGCCGGGCATATACGCCATCGGAGACGTGGTCGGAAAGGTCATGCTGGCGCATGCGGCCTCGGCGCAGGGGATCGTGGCGGCTCACAACATAGCCGGCGGGAAGAGGCGCATGTCGTACGACGCCGTGCCGAGCGCCATTTTCACCTCGCCCGAGGTGGCGAGCGTGGGGCTGAACGAGCGACAGGCGAGGGAAAAGGGCTTCGACGTCAAGGTCGGAAAGTTTCCGTTCTCAGCGAGCGGCAAAGCCCTTGCCATGGGCGAAGCGGAAGGGTTCGTGAAGATTGTGGCGGACGGAGGCACTGACAAGCTCCTCGGGGTTCACATCGTGGGTCCGCACGCCACGGAGCTGATTGCGGAGCCTGCGGCGGCGGTGAGGATGGGAGTGACCGTAGAGGAGTTCTCACGGTCGATACACGCACACCCAACGCTTGCGGAGGCGATAGGTGAAGCCGCCGAGGCGGTCCACAGGATGGCGATCCATGTGTGATGTAACGTGGCATAATGCCATGTGTGTAACCCCATGACAGAACCTCATCATCCCCTTTCACGGAGGCCGACCGGGAAGACTGCGATGAGGAACAGGTAGACTTCCCAATCAACAGAACACGGTTCGCAAAGTTCTCTAGTACACGGCGGACGCCAGAGGAGCCTGCGGGGCAGGCGCCTCCGTGGTCGGCTTCTCTGTCCACGAGCATATCTACGTCGATAATCTGTGCCCAACGGAAATAGCCTTCCTGGCCGAAGGATAGCGGGGTGCGGCACGTGACTGCCCTGAGTTCCCTGTCACAGTCCGGCGCGGTCGACCGCGCCTGCGCGGCAGGGCACTCTTCTTTCGCAACGGTGTGCGGGTGGGCTACCTTCCTCAGGACGCAAGCTGTTCCCCTGAGGCGACGGTCGGAACCGAACTGACCGAGGGCATGCTCCGTACGTTTCCCGCTTCAGCCCAAGCCTGGATGGCTCACCGGCGCAGCGCCACCGATGCCTCACGTTCAAAGGGGCTCGCGTTGCCGACAATTGTGGCGGTGCGCGGCGCTGCCAGGAGGAGTTCTTTGAGCGATGTAGAAAGTACCGCCGGAACAGGGGGAAGGCTTCTCAGCGAGGGAGGACTTCCTCATCGAGGAAATGTGAGGAAAGACGAGGCTCGAGCGGGGAAGAGCGCCGCTCGGAGCACGGCTGAAGAGTCTGCGGCGGCTCACTTAGTTCACAGCATAAATGAAGCTGTCCTCGCATTGCTGGGTTTGGTCAGGCTGGGCGTGCGTGACCTCGACGTGAGCGGCGACGCCGCGGTGGCGGCGTGCGATCTGGGACGTCCCCGCGAGCCATGCCGAGACAAGGAAGGAGGTGGTGTCGGCCGCGGGCGACGCCGCGGTCGGACCTTGGCGGAGTGAGCCCAGTGGCTCCAATGATCCGCGAGATTCGTTGGCTTCGATTGTGGTGAAGTCGCTAGAGTGTGGAGGGAGACTTGCTCCCGGATATCATTAGATCAGGAGGGATAGAGATGAGGACTTCGAAGTGGCTGGCTGTCCTGGTAGTCTGCGTAACCCTGCTCGCTTGCCTGGGCACCGCGGCGACCTCAGCTCCTCTCAGCGGCAGCCTCGAGATCTTTTCCTGGTGGGCTGGAGATGAGGGCCCCGCGTTGGAGGCGCTCATCAAGCTTTACGAGAGGCAGTATCCTGGCGTTCAGGTCATCAACTCCACAGTCACGGGCGGAGCCGGAGTGAACGCGAAGGCCGTGCTCAAGACCCGCATGTTGGGCGGAGAGCCGCCGGACACCTTCCAGGTGCACGCGGGCCAGGAACTCATCGGCACGTGGGTCGTGGCCGGGCGTATGGAGGACCTGAGCGGGCTCTATGCAAGCGAAGGCTGGAAGACCGCATTCCCTGAGGGACTGCTGAAGCTGCTCAGCACCGACAAGGGTATATGGTCTGTGCCTGTCAACATTCATAGGTCCAACGTGCTCTGGTACGTGCCGGGTAACCTCCAGAAGTGGGGCGTCAACGTGCCGACCACTTGGGATGACTTCCTCGCCATCGCGCCGACCCTCAAGGCAAAGGGCATAGTGCCTCTCTCTTTGGGCGAGAACTGGACTGTCACCCATCTCTGGGAGAGCGTCGCCCTCGCCTGCCTGGGCAAGGACAAATGGGAGGCGTTGTGGCAGGGTAAGCTTTCGTGGAAGAGCCCCGACGTCGTGAACGTTTGGAGAGTCTTCGGGAAGGTGCTCGAGTTCACGAACCAGGACGCTCCGTCCCTGTCTTGGCAGCAGGCCACCGACATGGTGGTGAAGGGACAGGCCGCGTTCAACGTCATGGGCGACTGGGCGGCGGGGTACATGTTCACCACCCTCAAACTTCAGCCCGGAAAGGATTTCGGTTGGGCGCCTGCACCAGGCACGGCGGGTGTGTTCATGATGCTTTCCGATTCCTTCGGGCTGCCGGTGGGAGCGCCGCATCGTGAGAACACCTTGGCGTGGCTCAAGATGCTCGGCAGCAAGGAGGCCCAAGACACGTTCAACCCGCTCAAGGGGTCCATAAGTGCTCGAGTGGACAGCGACTTGTCCAAGTACAACGCCTACCTCCAGAGCGCAGCGAAAGACTGGAGGACAAACGCCATCGCGGGCAGCCTCGCACACGGCGTGGTGGCCAACGAGCGGTTCATGAATGACTTCGCGACGGTCATGGAGATCTTCCTGAGCAGCCGCAACCCGGAGGCGGCGGCGAACGCTGCTCAGGCTGTAGCCATCCAGGCCGGCATAGCTCGTTAGGGGACCGGGCGACAGAGGGCCTGCCGCGAGGCGTCTTAGGTACGCCGAAAAGCACCTTCCGAGCGTCGTGGGGGCGGCGGCGGGCCCTCGACCAAGGCCCCGGGGACGCCGAGCTCGGCGTTCCGACTACACTACGCGTTGAGACGTTGAGGCACACGCTCCCGGTCCGGGATCGAAAGGGGTGAGTGGCAGGTGCGGTCCAGGCGCGACCACGTCATGGCCCTGATTGTCGTTTTGCCTTCCCTTATCCTGCTCGCAGTGTTCGTATATGGCTTCATCGCTCAGACCGTGTACATCTCGCTTACCGACTGGGGACAGGGGGCCGCCCTGGCACTCAAACCCGATACTCGCTTCGTCGGTGCTTACAACTACCGGGAGATGTTCACCGGGTTTCTCAATGTGCGGTTTCGACAGGACCTCGTGAACATGGTCTTTTTCACTGTCCTCTTCGTCGCCGCATCGCTCGGATTAGGCCTCATGCTGGCGACCATCCTCGACCAGCGTATCCGAGGCGAGGCGTTCTTCCGCACGGTCTTCCTGTTTCCGATGTCGCTTTCGTTCATCGTCACAGGCACGATCTGGCGATGGCTTCTTCAACCCCGTGGCGGCGTGAACGTGCTCCCTTCGTACGTGGGCTTGCCGCCCGCAAGTTTCCTGTGGCTCAGCAGCCGCGATCAAGCCCTCCGTTTTAACTGGCAGGCCCTGCCGATTTTCGCGGTGGCGGTCGCGGCGGCGGCGTTCATCACCTGGGCAGCGTGGTTGGCGGCCAGACGGCGCCTCCGTGCGGCCGCCTTGGCGGGCTTACCAGGCGTTGTGCTGATGGCATGGTCGGCTGCGGGGGGATTGGCGCGCCTCGAGATCCTCCCGTTCGAGGAGCCTCACGGCTTCAACCTCGCCCTCATCGGGGTGGTCATAGCCGCGACGTGGCAGATGTCGGGGTACACTATGGCGCTGTACCTCGCCGGACTTCGCACGATCCCGGACGAGCTGCGCGAGGCGGCGCGCGTGGACGGCGCGAGTCCCCTTCAGGTATACAGGTACGTGGAGCTCCCGCTCTTGACTCCGATCACGTGGAGCGCCGTAATAGTCCTCGGGCACATCGCGCTGAAGATCTTCGATCTCGTCTTTGCGATGGCGGGACCGGACAACGCTCCCACGAGCGTCCCAGCGATTCTCATGTTCCTGACGACGTTTCGCGGGAATGAGCTCGCGAAGGGAGCCTCCATCGCTGTCGTCTTGCTTGTCATGGTGTCGTTCTTGATAATCCCGTATCTCGTCGCGACCTTCCGGGGAAGGAGGGCTTGAGCGGGCCATGTATCAGCACGGTGCGGGCAGGACAGGGTGGGTCATGCAGGCTCTTGTCATCCTTCTTGCAGTGGTGTACCTAATCCCGGTTTACCTTACGATCATCACGAGTCTGAAGGCACCGGCCGACATAAACCTGATGACGGCGTGGGTGCCCCCGGCGCGTCCATATTGGGCTAGTTACACGACGGCTCTCGCGAAGTTCGCCCCCTCGCTCAAGAACAGTGTCTTGCTTGCCGTGAGCGCTACCCTCCTCTCGGCCGCGCTCGGCTCCGTCAACGGATACGTGCTGTGCAAGTGGAGATTCCCCGGCGCCCGCTTTGTGTTGCCGCTCGTGGTTTTCGGCATGTTCATACCATACCAAAGCATCCTGGTTCCCTTGTTCCAGTTCATGCGCGGGATAGGCCTGTACGGAGGCCTTCCCGGTCTGGTGCTCGTCCACGTAGTCTACGGCTTGCCCATCACTACGCTTCTCTTCCGCAGTTTCTACGAGGAGATCCCCGACGAGCTCCTTGGAGCCGCTTTCATCGATGGCGCGGACTTCTTCCGCATATACCGGTGGCTGATCCTCCCGCTCTCCGGTCCGCCGTTCCTGGTGGTCGCCATCTGGCAGTTCACGCAGATTTGGAACGAGTTCCTCTTCGCAGTGACGTTGGCTAGGCCGGCGTCCCAGCCGATCACCGTGGCTCTGGCGAACCTGGCGGGCGGGCAGGCTGTGTCGTGGAACCTGCCCATGGCGGGGTCGGTGCTCGCGGCCCTGCCTACGGTAGTGGTGTACGTGCTCCTCGGCCGCTATTTCATCAGGGGACTGCTCGCAGGCGCGCTCAAGGGATGAACGCGTGGCGCCACGCGAACGTGAGGCGCTGTCCCTGGGCAGCGGGATTGCCCGGCCCTTGGCGGGTGGGCGGTCGGGAGAGCGGGTGCTTGGAGGGAAGTGCCGTGCTCTTGACGCCGCAGGGGTTCTGTGATATCCTCTGAGTGGCCCTCGCGGGAGAACGAACACCGGTATCAACAACTCTGGTCGTCGCCGCGAGTCATCATTGCAACGGCCTGACGGGTGCGTGCCGGAGCTGAACAGGAATATTGTGGTGGATGTAGCTCAATGGTGAGAGCGCTGGACTGTGGCTCCAGAGGCTGTGGGTTCGAATCCCATCATCCACCCCATTTCATTGTTACATAGCCTATACGCTGGGAAGGCGAACGAAGACGAACGCGGGCACCGGTTGGTTTGGTCCAATCGCTGCCCGTTTTGTCTTCCACTCCGTTTCACGCGCTGACCTCGGTGAGCGGGACCAACACCGCGAGGCACGGCGAGAGGACAAGGACACGGCACCCGCCCGGATACGAATTCCCCGGGCGCCAAGAGGTCAAGGACGCGATAGCGTACTTGCGATTCCTCCGCAACCCCGCTGACGGTCGCAGCTTCCGACGCATCCTGCAGCGCCCACCGTGCAGTATCGGTAACCGCGCCACTTCCCGGGTCCCCGCCGCCGAAGGGATCGGTATTGGGCTTGTCGACACGGTCTCTCCGTCCGCTCTGAAGACGGCGGACCCCTTCGGCAAGTTCCTCCGCGCGCTCGGACAAGGCGCTATAACGGTGTTCGACACTGAGATGATCGGGCATAAGCCGGACAGAGGGATAGACCTCAACCCGAGTCGTTGCTTCGACTGCCTTCGCCACATCCCTGACTCGTGGCTAGAGGACGGTTGAACGGAGCTCTTGAGGTAGCTCCGTGGGCCTCCCCTTGCTAGGCACGCCGGCACATCTCACGCCGTGCCCTCTGCATGCCACATCCACCGGACTCCCCGTGACACGTCATTGGGGCACCCATGAACAGCTGCCACGAGGCAGCTTGCATGAACCCGTGTTCGGGAATCCTAGCTAGCCCGCGAAGCGGACGATCAAAGCCACGAGGACGGCAGTGGCGAGAACGCTGATGCAGCTCACGAGCCAGGAGTCGATGCGGCCCGGGTTTATCTGGCGCTCCCGACGCCACCAACGCCTTGTCCTTCGGACGACTTCCATTCCATCTCACCTCAGCTGCTCTGCGCTCTTCTCCCTGAGCTGAATGATCGGGACGAAAAAACCGCACCACATACCACAACAGGCTGGTGGTCGGTCTCGCTACTCGCTCCCACAGCTCCAAGCGACCGCTCACAGAGCTGCGATCCTCGCTCCCCCGCTCCTGTTTCCAATCCAGAAACATGTGTCAAATGATGTCGAATATCTGTATTTTGTCCACTGCCAGCAGATTTGAGTTGCTGAGAGTATTTCGCCGCCATTCTCAGAGATCCTTCTATCGTGGACTGTATTCTCACAGTAATTGCGCCAGCTCTCAACCAAGCCAATTGCGTTCCCACGACGCCGCTAAGTCTCCGGGCGGCCAATTCTCCCCACGGACGAGGAGGCATCAGTGGATCGCTGAGGCGGGCGGGCCTCACGCTGCCGTGGGACTCCCGGTCGTCGCGGTCGCCGACCTCCGCTATCCCGGTCGGCGTCGGCTGTCAACGGACTGTGATTTTGTCACCCCAAAACACATTCATCTGGACTGAGAAAA